>JBJEFT010000094.1:0-9855 GCA_051874315.1 Candidatus Ornithomonoglobus sp. | reverse complement strand
TATCTGCGCGCCGCTTGTGTTGTTAATTATGATGTTCAACTAATTACCTCCGTTTAAACTGTATATATACATTATATACGGTTTAAACGGTTTTGCCAATAGCATTTTAAAATAAATTATAATATATACGTCTTAGAAAAAATCTTCAATATAATCAGGACCGTTCAGGACGCTGCGGTTCACATACAGGCTCTGATCCTCATGAGCGGAAACGAACCACTTGACAAGCGAGATCTGTCCGTTTGCTATTTCAATGCCGGTTATGCTTCCGGGATGAATACAGCTCCCGTCGTTGAAATAAAGTCCTTTTCCAGGCTTTGGATATGCGGGACGGTGGGTGTGACCCGCGATAAGCATGAGCTGCTGCGAATCGGCATAGGCGGCAAGCTTTTTTTCTATCTCTTCTTGCTTGTGGTGAGTGCGCGCCGCGCCTGTGGGGGCGGTAAAGCCGATAAGCTCAAGCGGCTTCCAGAAATAACGAACCAGAAATCTTGCAACAGGCCATATCGTGTCATTAATAAAATTTCCCTGATGTCCGTGAACGAGCAGAATTTTATTTTTTGACTTTGCCTCCTCAAGAATAAGACCCTCCGGCATTTCGATTCCCGGAAACAGCTTGCATTCGCCGCTGTCGCAGTAAAAGCTTTTAAATTCCCTGTCGGCAAGCCGCCTGCGGCGTTTTACAATGTCGTGGTTCCCGTAGAGCATATACAGCCGCTTATTATCATAGAATTTTGACATTACGCGGAAAATATCGCTGTGCGCCGAAATAATCGGCTGTATTTTACGGTTTTCCCACAGCTCATCGCCGTCGCCCAGCTCAATATAGGTGAAGCCGTTTTTATAATAATACTCAAGCGCGGCAAAATACAGAGCCTGATTGGGAAGAAAATTATCTCCCGTGTTGCCCTGCCCCCTGTGGCAGTCGCTCATTATAATAAATTTGTCGCTTTCATCAAAGGGTATCACCTCTGCGGTGTTATACACAGACCGCAGTCTTTTTTCAACCGCCGGCATTTTTAATCGTCTGTTCTGCCGGAGCAGCGTGAATTTTCCTTTATCATCTGCTCGCAGTGGCGTATGCGGCATTGTCTGCACATATCATCGACACTTTGGCTGTGTTCGGATGGGCGCGGCGTCTTAGGGTGACATGGCGGCTTGGAAGGACATGGGTATTCAGACGGGCGCGGTGGTTCTGACGGCTCCTTTCCGTAAACAAGATTTATAAGCCACTCAAACGATTTGAAAAATTCTCTCCCATACAGCGAATGCATCATAAAGTCATAGATATCCGGCATAAATGATTTCAGGTATTCGAGCCTATCTAACGTATCCGTGTATTCAGCGGCTGCAAAATTATATATCTTGCAGTTGGTCTTATTGATCTGCTGTACTACGCCCTCCTGGATCCCTCCCTGTGAAACAGGCTGAGGTGAATGGGGAGTGGTATATTTGATTTTTACGGTCCTGCGCTTTACGGAAAACTCTTCACGGCTGTAGCCGATGCGTATCAGCGCTCCGACGAATGCATCACACATCTGCTGTGTCGGGAATTTTACAGTCGCCAGCATCACAAGTGAATCCTTTTCTGAGAACTCGCCTAATTTAAACGCGGTAAGCCACCAGTGACGCGCCCTGCGGCTCAGCAGCTTTTTCCTGCCTTTCATGAGCACAAAGGACATATCAAGCTGTTCCTCATCGCTTACAGGCTCATAAAAGGTGCCTGTAAACCTCTCGGAATGTATATCCTCCCGTGACGTGCTGTAAATTCCGATCTCCGCGCCGGTCGTGATCCCGTACTGTCCCTTCCACAGCTCGATCAGCCATCTTTTGCCGGCATAGGAGAAGGTAACGGGTTCACAGTCCATTATCATATTAAAAAACGGCGCGCCCTCATCATACAGCTTGCAATATCCGGCTTCACGCTGCCAGCAGTTCCTTGTGGAATAGAAATAATCCTTCCCGTAATCATATGCAAATCCTGCCGGTCGCAGAGCGTCATTTAACCGGGCAAGCTGCTGCGCTTTATCGGGGCTTGGGTGGAAGCGTTTTGCCCGAATAAAAAATATCAGACCGGAAGCAATCAGAAAAACCACGATTGCCGCGATTATAATAAAAGTCAGCATTTATAAATTACTCCTTTCTTACAGAATTATCTATTTAATATAATATTCATATACAGCGCATCCGGTGATAACGGGATAAAAGAAAACTCCGCAGGCGGATCCCCGGCGGAGCTTTGAATCATTCAGACTCTTTATCATCGCATTCTTTCTCTCTTTTATGTTCCTTGTCTCTGTCATGCTCTTTATCTTTTTCACATTCCTTGTCTCTGTCATGCTCCTTATCTTTTTCGCATTCCCTTTCTCTGTCATGCTTTCTTTCTTTTTCACATTCACATTCTCTTTCGTGCTCTCTTTCATATTCAGAACAGCTGCAGGTGCTGCACTCGCCGTTGATGCAGGCGGTGGTCTGACCGTTGTGTATATATGCCGTGCCGACCGCAATATCCGCGCCGAATATGATCGGGATGTTGATTTTCATTTTCTGCGATACAGTAAATTCAAATCTTCCGTTCACCACTCCGCAGCACGGCTCTCCGCCGCATCTCACCACAGGCGCGCCGCAGTTTTCAACAGTCATCGGTCCCGGATCGGCAAACGGGCAGATCGAAACCGGCACACACGCTGTTGTTTCATGTCTTGCGTGTACGGGACATGTTCCCACGTCCATAGCTTGTTTTTCATTCATAAATAATCACTCCCTGAGTTTTTTTTGATAATATATAGTATGAAATATATTAAAATGAGGTGCGTTTAACCTAATGGGTTAAGCGTTACTGCTTTTCAGAAAAAACTATATGTAAAAAATTTAAAAATTTTTCATATGTGCGGTAATTGACAAAAAAATTTTAATAAACTATAATTTATAAAGTTGATGTAATTCCTATAAAACCAATCGAAAATATATGAAAGGGGAGTTTTGTATGGCGGAAATAGTTTTATCACCGCAGGAAAAGCGCCTGCATGGTATACATAAGGCAAGCGAAAAGCGGACAACGAAAATATTAAACAGCTTTCAGGGAACACGCCCTAAAATAGATGTGGAGCGCGGTAAATATTTTACGGAAACCTTTAAAGAGACAGAGGGGGAACCGCTTGTTCTGCGATGGGCAAAGGCATTGTATAACTATGCCTCAAACGCAACGGTATATATAGATGACGATCAGCTTATTGTAGGCCGCGCCGGAAAGAACGGACGCTACGGTATTCTGTATCCTGAGCTTGACGGAGATATACTTGATGAGGCGATTAAAAATCTGCCGTCGCGCGAAAGCTCGCCGTTTGATATAATCGATGAGGACGCGGAATATATAATAAATGAAATATCACCGTACTGGAAGGGCAGGACATTCCATGAGGCCCTGAATAGTGCTCTGCCGCCGGATACGAAAAAGCTCACATATAATGATGATGAGGAAAACACCTCACGTTTTATCGTAAATGAAACGGCGTCCTTCCGCTCGTCGATTCAGTGGGTGCATGACTATGAAAAGCCGCTTAAAATCGGCTTTAACGGAATAAAGAAAGAGGCGCAGGAAAAGCTTGCGGCTCTGGATGAGTTCAGTCCTGTTGATAATACGGAAAAGAAGCCGTTTTTAGAGGCTGTAATTTATACCGCGGACGCTATTATTCTCTGGGCAAACCGTCATGCGGAGCTTGCAGAGCAAAAGGCAGCTAATGAAACAAATCCAAAGAGAAAGGCGGAGCTTCGAGAGATCGCGCGCATATGCCGCAAGGTTCCGGCAAATCCGCCCGAAACCTTTTATGAGGCAGTGCAGAGTCAGTGGTTTATACAGCTGTTTTCAAGAGTAGAGCAGAAAACGGGAACGATTATTTCAAACGGAAGAATGGACCAGTATCTGTACCCGTTCTATAAGGCGGATAAGGAAAAGGGTATCATTGACGAGGATAAGGCGGAGGAGCTTCTGGAATGCGTATGGGTTTCAATGGCTCAGTATATTGATCTGTATCTGTCAAAGACGGGCGGCGCATTTAATGAAGGCTATGCGCACTGGGAGGCTGTTACAATAGGCGGTCAGACCAAGGACGGCAACGACGCGACAAATGAGCTGACTTATCTTTTCCTGCGTTCAAAGCGCGAGTTCCCGCTGAATTATCCCGACCTTGCGGCAAGAATACACACACGCTCGCCGAAGCGGTATTTATATGAGGTTGCCGAAACGATCAAGGACGGTTCCGGCTTCCCTAAGCTTATAAATGACGAGGAGGTTATTCCTCTGCTGCTGGCAAAGGGCGCGTCCTTTGAGGAGGCATATGACTATTCCGTTTCGGGCTGCGCAGAGGTAAGAATGCCTAACCGCGACACATATACCTCACCGTGCGCGTATATCAATTTCGCAGCGGCTGTGGAGATGACGCTGTATAACGGAAAAATGCTTAAATACGGTGATGAGGTAATAGGTCTTGAGACCGGAGAGAATTTTGAAACCTTTGATGAATTTTTAGCGGCATATTTAAAGCAGCAGAAAAACTTCATGAAGCACGCGTTTATTCAGCAGCATGAAATTATCCGTCTGCGCGGAGAGCATTTCGCGTCACCGTTAGGTTCGTCGCTTCACGCGCTCTGCATGGAGCAGTGCAAGGATATACACACCCCGAAAATTGAGGGCGGTATTGATCTGGGTTACTTTGAATTTATCGGCTACGGCACGGTAATAGATTCTCTGGCGGCGATAAAGAAGGTCGTATTTGAGGATAAGAAGCTCACACTTGACAGGGTGAGAGAAGCGTTAAGAAATAATTTTGAGGGCTATGAAGTTGAGCGTCAGCTCCTTAAAAATGCTCCCGCATACGGCAATAACGACAGCTACGCGGATGAAATCGGAAAGCTGCTTGACCGCGAGCTGCTGGCATTTACAAAGAAGTATTCAAAGGAGCTGGGAGTGCATCTTGACCTGAGATATGTGCCGTTCACCTCAAATGTTCCGTTCGGCAAGGTTGTATCGGCAACGCCTAACGGCAGAAAGGCATATGTGCCGCTTTCAGACGGCTCCTCCGCATCACAGGGCGCGGATAAGAACGGTCCGACAGCAATTCTCCTGTCAAACTATTTCACGAAGAATTACGATTACCGCAACCGCGCGGCAAGACTTCTGAATGTGAAGCTGAGCCCGCAGTGCGTGAAGGGCGAGGAGGGAACGAAAAAGCTTGTTTCCTTTATTGAGACCTGGCGCGATCTGAAGCTGTGGCATTTACAGTTTAACGTTATAAACCGCGGGACGCTTATAGAGGCTCAGAAGAACCCAGAAAAATATTCGAGCCTGCTTGTAAGAGTAGCCGGCTACAGCGCGTATTTCTGCGAGCTGTCAAAGGATCTGCAGGATGATATTATATCGAGAACCGAGCATATAGCGGTATGACCGGAACAGTATTCAATATACAGCCGTATTCGCTGCATGACGGCCCAGGAATAAGAACGAATGTGTTTTTAAAGGGCTGTCCGCTGCGGTGTATATGGTGTTCAAACCCCGAATCGCAGAAAAGCGAACCGCAGCTGTATTTCGATAAATCAAAGTGTATAAAGGATAAGAACTGTAATCTGTGCGGCGGCTTGTGCGAAAGGGTTTTAGCAACGGACGGGGATAAAAAGTACGCGGATATATGTCCGTCAGGAGCGATAGGGATATACGGCAGAGAAATGAGCGTTGACGAGATTCTTGACCGCGTGGAAAGCGAAAGCGCGTTTTATACGCACGGTGACGGCGGCATGACGCTGTCAGGCGGCGAGCCGTTTATGCAGGGAGACTTTGCTCTTGCGCTTCTTAGGGAGGCTAAGCGGAGATGTATTCATACGGCTGTTGAAACCTGCGGCTTCTGCGATACGGATATTCTGCGTCAGGCGGCGCCGTATATTGATTATATCATGTATGATATAAAGTGTCTTGACAGCGATAAGCATAAGCGGTTTACGGGACAGGGAAACGCGCTTATATTAAAAAATCTCGGAATGCTGTTTGAGGAATTTCCCAAATTGCATAAGCATATAAGAACTCCGGTGGTGCCGGACTTTAACGATACGGAAAATGATATAAAAACGATTTCAGACTTTTTGATGGGGCATATGAATTACAGCTATGAGCTGCTTGTGTATCACAGATTTGGCGAGGGAAAGTATAAAATGCTGGGGAGAGAGTATGCAAAAATTCCTAAGAAGCTTGATGAGGAGCTTTTTAAAAAATTAAAAACGTATGAGGTGAGAGAATGAGCTGGAGCTATAAACAGCCTGTTGAAATAATTTTCGGTAACGGCAGAATTGCGGAGCTGAAAACACTGCTCGGGCGGTCGAAGCGGCCTGTGCTGATAAGCGACCCGTATTTTGTATCAGACGGACTTGCGGAAAAAATCAGCAATATAGCGGGTGGCATAGAAATATTTTCCGATATTTCGCCTAATCCCGATGTGAGCGAGGTGAACGCCTGCTCACGCTTTATTCGGGAAAATAATAACGATATTATAATAGCGCTCGGCGGCGGAAGCTCGCTTGACCTTGCAAAAGCTGCGTCAATTGCGGTGGAGAATATTGAGGAATATCACACCGGCGGTAAGACGATCCCTGCGGAGCATATTCCCATTATCGCTGTCCCGACGACCTCGGGAACGGGCAGCGAGGTGACCTGTGTTTCGGTGCTTACCGACAGGAAGCTGCGCAAAAAGGCGCCTATTGTTTCGGAAAGCTTTTATCCGCGCGCCGCGCTGATTGATCCGGAGCTTACATATTCGTTGCCGCCGTATATAACGGCTTCGACCGGAATAGATGTGTTATGTCATGCGGTTGAGGGCTACTGGAGCAAGGGACATCAGCCGATATGCGACGCTCTGGCAATTCATGCGATAGAGCTTGTGTTTAAATATCTGCCCGTTGCGTATAAAGAGCCGGAAAATGCGGAGGCGCGGGAAAAACTGGCTGAGGCATCGGTTATTGCGGGTCTGGCATTTACTCTGCCCAAAACGACCTCATCACACGCATGCTCCTTCCCGCTCACAAGCATATATAATATTCCGCACGGAGAGGCTTGCGGACTGACGCTCGATTATTTTGCAAGAATAAACGGCGCGGATGCACGCACAAGAGAGCTTGCCGATAAGCTTGGCTACAGCAGCGCGGACGCGCTTGCGGATGATATTCTGAGACTCAAAAATGAGCTTGGTCTGCGCGTAAGCTTAAAGGAGTTCAATATCACGGATGAGCAGACGGCGGAATTGGTCCGGCTTAGTCATCATCCGAACATGGAAAACAATCCTGTTAAGATAACAGATGAAATATTATTTGATTTATACAATTATTTACGGAGGTAATTCGACATGGGAGAATTAACGAGAGAACAGATTTTGGAATATGACAAGGAGTATAACCAGCATCCGTGGCTTACTGGTACTGTAAATCCTATTCCGGTGGAAAAGGCGGACGGAATTTATTTCTGGGACTATAACGGAAAGAAATACTATGATATGTCAAGCCAGCTTGCAAATGTAAATCTGGGCTATGGAAATAAGGATATTATAGACGCAGTCAAGAAGCAGGTGGAGATCCTGCCGTATATCGCGCCGGCGCACGCGTCGGGTCCGCGCTCAGAGCTTGCAAAAATGCTTATTGACCTTGCTCCTGACAATATGGCAAAGGTGTTCTTCAGCTGCGGCGGCTCGGACGCAAACGAGGCTGCTATTTATGCGGCGCGTACCTTTACCGGAAGAAGCAAGGTGCTTTCGCGCTACAGAAGCTACCACGGCTCCACGCTTGGCTCGGGAAATCTTTCGGGAGACCCGAGACGCTTTGCGCTTGAGCGTCCGGCGGCTAACGGCTATCTGAAATTTTATGATCCGTATGTATATCGCGCAAGACAGCAGTTCAAGGATGACGCGGAGGCATCGGAGTATTATCTCAATCAGCTTGAGGATCAGATTCAGTATGAGGGACCGAACCAGATCGCGGCTATTGTGGTTGAATCCATAACCGGCGCCAACGGCGTTATTATACCGCCTGACGGCTATCTGCAGGGACTGAGAGCTTTGTGTGATAAGTATAATATACTGCTCATATGTGATGAGGTAATGGCGGGCTTCGGAAGAACCGGAAAGATGTTTGCCTTTGAGCATTGGGGAATAAAGCCGGATATTATTTCGTTCGCAAAGGGTGTAACCTGCGGCTATGTTCAGCTCGGCGGCATCATCATGAGCCGTGAAATAGCGGACTACTTCAAGGATAACACCTTCCTTTACGGTCTTACCTACAGCGGACATTCCTTAGCGTGCGCGGCAGGCGTTGCGGCGGTAAATTATTATACTGAGCATAATATTCTCGACCATGTAAACGAGGTAGGAGTTGTGTTCGGTGAGCTGCTTGAGGATATTAAGGCAAAGCATAAATGCGTGGGCGATGTGCGCTATATAGGTCTTTTCGGCGCGGTAGAGCTGATGAAGGACAGAGAAAAGAAAATTCCGCTTGTACCATACGGCTACGATGAAAAGGCAACAATGAAAAAGATACACGGAATGTTGAAGGAGCGCGGCTTCTCGGCATTCGGGCGTGAAAACAATATTAATATAACGCCTCCGCTGATAATAACCGAACAGGAGCTTCGTGACGCGTTCAAAATTCTGGACGGGGTTCTTACCATTGTCGATGAAACTATCATATGATATTATTCCGCACTATCCTATAAAGGGACAGTGCGGAAATTTTTTCTATATATGTCTGATATGTAAAAAATTCTAAAAAAATTCCATATGTAAAAAATTAAAATTTATTCCCTATTAATCCTATTGACTAAATATGAAAAAAGAGTATAATAACAATTACAATCAATTCAATCGAAAGGAGGTTATTTCGAGTGAAGAAAATAAGGATTGAGAAAAAGCTGAGCATAGCAACACTAATTGTTATTCTATTAGCGTGGTACATCATAACGGCAACAGGATTATTTTCGGAAACGATTATACCGTCACCGAAGAGCGTTATTGAAAGCTTTATAAGTGTTATAGGCAAGGGCTATAAGGGTCACAGCCTTCTGGAGCATCTCGCAACGAGTATGAAGCGCCTTGTATGGGCATATTTTCTGGTGGTTATAACAGCTGTTCCTCTGGGACTGCTCAGCGGATATAATTCAAAAGTAAGAGCGATATTTGAGCCTATTATTGAATTTTACAGACCGCTGCCGCCGCTTGCTTATTATACCATACTGGTTCTGTGGATGGGTATAGGAGAAGGTTCAAAGCTGGCGCTTCTGTATCTTGCAGGCTTTGCGCCGGTATACATTGCCTGTGTAGCCGGTGTAATAAGGATAAAGGAGGATTACATAAACGGAGCCTATACTCTGGGCGCAAACAGCCGCCAGATATTCTTTTATGTAATATTCCCCGCGGCGCTTACCGATGTGTTTACGGGACTGAGAACCGCGCTGGGTGTTGAGTATACAACACTTGTAGCGGCGGAGATGGTCGCGGCGACCGCAGGTATGGGCTGGCTGGTGCTTGATGCAAGTAACTATTTAAGAAGTGATACCGTATTTATGGGAGTTATCATCATGGGTATCACGGGAATAGTGCTTGATCAGATCATACGCTTCATAGAAGCGAGGGTAATACATTGGAAAGGTAAAAATTAAAAATTCAAGTTTTAAAACAGAAAGGAAGATTTAAAAATGAAACTGAAAAAAATATTAGGAATAGGATTATCAATATCACTGCTGTTATTAAGCACAGCGTGCGGAAGCAATAATGACAGCGCATCGCAGGACAGCGCGTCACAGGAGAGCGCATCAAATGACAGCTCAAT
>JBJEFT010000093.1:0-2522 GCA_051874315.1 Candidatus Ornithomonoglobus sp. | reverse complement strand
GGTGTCTGCTGAGGATATTGTAAATACTCTCGGCATTTCAACACAGGATTCTGTATTTGAGCTGACGGACGCTATTATTAACGGCGACAGCGCAGCGGTTATCGCATGTATAGACAGAACTCTTGCGGAGGGCAGGGACCTTACGCAGCTTGCCAATACTATGCTTTCGCACTTCCGCGCTCTTATGATATGCAAGCTTTCGGATAATCCGGAAAAGCTTCTGGACTATGATCCTCAGTCGCTTGTGAGACTGAAAGCGCAGAGCGGAAGAATGACCTTTGAAAAGATAAATCATGCGTCAACGCTTATATCGACAGCTATAAGCGACGCAAGACTGGCAAAATCCGCGAGAATAATATATGAGCTTGCATTTATAAAGCTTACAAAACCGGAAATTGACCGTACACCTCAGGGACTTATGGACAGGCTGGCGCAGCTTGAGCAGAAAATGGAGCTTGGCGCGGCGCCGCAGCAGACCGCAATACCGCAGAGCGCCGGAGCGGATAATTCCGAAATACTTAACAGACTGAGCGCGATAGAAAGGGCTTTGCAGAACGGCGCGGCAGCCGAACCGATAGAGCAGCCGAAGCCGCAGCCCGAAAAAAAAAAGGTATCCCACAGATTGTATAATCCGATACCGAAGGACGAGCTGAATTTTGATTATCCTACGGCAAAGCTCGCAAGGAACTGGCGCAGCACGGTTGAAACGATGAAGCAGAAGGGCGCGGCGTATGTTATGCCGCTTACGAACTGTACGGTCACGTTTGACGCGGACAGTCTGATAATTGTTGTTCCCGAGGGACGTCAGGGCTTTACATTCAAGATGGCTGTCAGCCACATTGACGCTATAAGAGAGAACTTCCGCAAGGTTACGGGAAGTCCGTACAATATAAAAATCGTAAACCGCGCCGATCTGGATGATGAGCAGATAATAAACCCGTTTGATCTGCCGCATATCGAAGGCGCGGCTGAAAAATACAATGAAGAACCCGATCAGCAGATACAGGAAACGGAAAAGACCGACGCTGATAAATTTGATGAGTTTATAGCAAAGTTTGCGGGAATAATAACCGACGGGGACAGAATTTTGCCGGGAGAGGACGCAAAGCTTGACACAGGAGTACAGTCGTCGATTGATGAAATTGAGGACGATAATGACGACCGCGAGGAATTTTTAGACGTAAATGAATTATCTTCCGACGATGAAGAAGATAATTGATATATTTCAAAAAGAAAATTAATTAAGAAAGAGGTATAAAAAATGGCTTATAAGGGATTTAAAGGCGCTGGTATGAACCAGAAGCAGAATATGAACAGCGTTATCAAGCAGGCGCAGAAGATGCAGGAGGAAATGGAGCGCGTTCAGAAGGAAACAGAGGAGGAGCAGGTTGAAGCTGCGGCAGGCGGCGGCGCTGTTAAGGTTGTTGTAAGCGGCAAGAAGGAGCTTGTTTCAATAAAGATCGACCCGGACGCTGTTGATCCTGAGGATGTTGAGACACTTGAGGATATGATCGTGGCAGCCGTTAATGAGGGTGTTGCCAAGGCTGATGAGCTTATGGCAGAGAGAATGGGAGCAATCACGGGCGGAATTAATATTCCGGGCTTGTTCTGATGTATTCGGCAGTAATTGATGAGCTTATCGAAAAATTCGAGCGTCTGCCGGGAATAGGACATAAAAGCGCGGAGCGTATCGCATTCTATATTCTTGAGCAGATGAGCGGAGAGGATGCCGAACAGATGGCAGGCTCAATTGTGAAAGCAAAAAAGAGCATACGCCTTTGTGAGCGGTGTCAGAATCTCACAGACGAAAGTCCGTGCTCAATATGCTCATCACCCAAACGTGATAAATCTGTAATATGCGTTGTAGAAGGGCCGGAGGACGTTTCCGCAATCGAGAATACGCATGAGTATAACGGACTGTATCACGTTCTGCACGGAGCATTGTCACCTATGGACGGTATAGGTCCCGATGATATTAAAATAAACGAGCTTTTACTGAGACTTACCGAGGGAGAGGCGCAGGAAATTATTCTTGCCACGAACCCGACTGTAAACGGAACTGCTACAGCTGTATATATTTCCAAGCTGCTTGCTCCGTTTGACGTCAAGGTTACAAGGATCGCCCACGGCATTCCGATCGGCTCCGATATTGAATATGCGGATAAGATCACAATCATAAAGGCTATGGAAAGCCGTCAGGAAATGAAATAATTTATATGGACAGCGCAGGTGGATATCTGCGCTGCATGCATATAAAGCAGTCGTTTGTTGTGAAAAATGACCGTAGGAAAAGAAGGATTAATAAATTAAATATACAAAACAGACAAAGGTTAAAAATTTTGAAAAAAAGTGTTGACATTCGCCGGGGACTGTGCTAAAATAGCAAACTGTTGACGGCGAAAAGCCTGATGCGAAACACATAATTGACCGAGAAAAAAATTATTTAAAAAAATTAAAAATAATGCTTGACAAAGTCGAAAAAATGTGTTAAACTATTAAAGCTGTCGATGAGACAGACAAAT
>JBJEFT010000092.1:0-2535 GCA_051874315.1 Candidatus Ornithomonoglobus sp. | reverse complement strand
TGGTATAATATAATTAACAACATAATCATAACACAAAAACTGTGTGATTGTCAAGTATAAAAGCAATAAATTATGAAATGAGGTGCTAAACAGTGTCAAACAAGGAATTGAAACAGAAGATGAAGGATAGCGGGTTATATCAATGGCAAGTAGCTGTTGAAATAGGAATATCTGAAATGACGCTCATTCGCTGGTTCAGGACTCCAATGTCAAAAGAACGTATTGAGCGCGTAAATGCAGCTATTGAAACACTGAAGGCAGGTGCAGCTAAATGAGTAACGCAATCATAACAAGAGTTCCGCCGCCCATGCGCGGTATTAAACAGGCAGTACAGGAAGTAAAAGCGGCTGACCCAAACACCGCCCTTACTGAAAGAGCTTTGCGCCGCATGATATTAACCGGAGCAGTTCCTCATGTGAATGTGGGACGTAAGTATCTTGTCAACATGAACGTACTATATTCCTATCTCAGCAACGGAACCGCTGCTGCGGCGGAAGAGAACGCAGTCCTCGGCGGGATCCGCAAGATAGCAGAATAAATCTCGTTCCAAAGGACGGTGAAAGATTTGATTAGTTTGCGAGACATAGCCGGACGCTTTGACGGCGTACATTGGCGCGGTAAAAATCAGTTTCAATGCTCTTGCCCCTGTCATGCCGACAACGAGCCGAGTATGACTATTACTGAGGAAAATAATAAAGTTCTTATACATTGCCATGCCGGTTGTAAAACTGCTGATATACTGCAAGCTGTAGGGCTCACATTTGCCGATATCGGCGGAACGGAGCGCAAGGCTTTACATTGGCATGATAAACTTACTTATGGTATCAGCCAAAAGAAAGGGCAGGATTATAAGTTTGTTGCCGAATACAAGTATAAGGACGAGAACGGCGGATATTTATATTCTAAGGTGCGTTTTGAAGACGCGAGCGGTAAGAAACAAATCCGATATGTCACGGTTGACGAAAAGCAAGATACATATAACTTTAATGTCTGCAAGGTGCGAACTCTTTATAATCTCCCACAGCTTATAAAAGCTGTTAAAGAGGACTACCCTGTGTACTATGTTGAGGGCGAAAAGGATGTTGAAACGCTCCGTAAATTAGGATATACCGCTACTACTGCCGGAGGGGCAGACGATTGGAGACCGGAATATGCAAAGTATTTCAAGGGGGCAACGGTAGTAATCTTACAAGACAATGACAAACCGGGCGCGGAACTGCGAGAAAAAGTTATGCGGGACCTTGTAAAATATTCCTTTATAGTAAAGTGGACAACTACATCACAGAAAGAGCATGGAGATGTCACCGACTATATTAACGAGGGACATGCGTTTGATGATGTAAAGAACTTAGTTTCCGCCGCCGTGGCGGAAGGTCAATATAAATACCCAGTTTGGATTAATACCAAAACAGACAAAAACGGCAATGTTGAGATTAAAGTTCATCCGGCACTGTTGGCTAAAGGCATAGCCGCCGCTGTTGATTATATTCAATTGCGAAGCTCCAACAGTGACAAGGAAAGCGTTTATGTGTATGAAAATGGAATATATACTCCGTATAACAATAATATGCTCAACGGTCTTATCGGTGAGTTTATTCCTACAAGACATCGAAACATTAACACGCTTGACAACACAAGGCGGCTGCTTCTTGCAGATAAGAGCCATGTGCGCAAGCATGATGATATAAACAATAACGAGCGATATATTAATTTTAAGAATGGTCTTTATGATGTCAAAGAGCGTAAGCTCATACCTCATACGCCTGATATTATTTATACTACACAACTAAATGGCGATTACGAGGCGGATAATATGCACATGCCAGTATTTGAAAAATTCATCAATGATCTGTGTACATCTGACGGGTCTGTCGATGAAAGTAAAAAAGCTCTGCTGCAGGAGTGGACGGGCTTGTTAATTTCAAACATTCCGGTGTATAAGGTCAAGAAGTGTCTTATTTTATACTCACCGCTTGGGAATACCGGCAAATCTCAATATTTGGGTCTTTTGTCTGACATTGTAGGAGTAGAAAACACCTCATCTATAGAACTGCAAAAGTTATCCGATGAAAAGGGGAATAAATTCGCTTTAGGCTTCTTGTTTGGCAAAAGGTTGAACATCGTGGGCGATCAACAGTATGTGGATATCGGCACATCATCGGTATTCAAACAGCTTACAGGCGGCGACACCGTGAATTGTGAGCCGAAAGGACAGGCGGCATTCTCTTACAGATTTCGCGGCGGATTAGTATTTGCTTGTAACGATTTACCGGGCTTTACAGACGATAAAGGCGGACACATATTTGAAAGAATGTGCATTATTCCCTGTGATAACCCAATCCCCGAAGAAAAACGTATAGGCGATTTACTTGATCTAATGCTTAAGGAAAAAGCAGCTATAATAAATTGGGCGTTGTTAGGGCTTCACCGCTTGATAGATAATCAATACAAATTCACAGAAAGTTACAGTGTATATCAGACAACAGAGGAATACAGAGATGATATTGACACCTTGCACCGATATTTGAAAACGCA
>JBJEFT010000091.1:0-2555 GCA_051874315.1 Candidatus Ornithomonoglobus sp. | reverse complement strand
ATACAAAATGCACAGATTGATTCCTTTATAAGTGGCTTGGTAGCAACATTTGTATATGATAGGAATAAGATAGAATATGTAGAAGGTAGCGGTACTTTTCTGAATGACAATGATGAGGCATTTGTAGCTTCAGCATATGTAGAAAACTGTGAATATGAAAAAGGTACAAAGATTGCGTTTGTGACAATAGATGAAGAAAATGCACGGAGAACTGATGGTAAAATATTTAAGTGCACTTTTAAATCAGTTAATGGGGAAAGTGGAAGTATTGCCTTTGGAAACGATTATAAATCAGTATTTGGTTACGAAACATACATAACATTCACCAATGATACATCAGATACAGTGCACGATGGTAAAAATCTTATTTTAGATAAAACCCCGCTCGTAATAGGAGAATAAAACGCACAAACAAAAATGGCTGCAAACACAATGCAGCCATTTTAAAATGCAAAAATATTTATCAATCCTTCGGAACAGTAGCCCAGTCAGCGTCGAACTGCGCAATACCCTTATCTGTAAGCGGGTGGTTGAGCATCTGCATAATAACCTTGTAAGGAACTGTAGCGATGTCGCAGCCGATTCTTGCAGCCTCGATAACGTGGATCGGGTTTCTTACCGAAGCGGCGATGATCTCCGTTTCGATTGACGGATCAGCGTCAAATACATCAACGATTTCCTCAATGAGGTTCATGCCGTTTGTGCCGATGTCGTCAAGTCTGCCGAGGAACGGGCTTACATAGGTAGCGCCGGCCTTTGCAGCCAGAAGCGCCTGCGCAGCTGAGAAAATAAGAGTAACGTTTGTCTTAATTCCGAGAGCAGTCATCTTCTTACAAGCCATAAGACCTTCCTTGTTGAACGGGATCTTGATGATGATGTTCGGGTGGATAGCTGCGAGCGGCTTAGCCTGCTCAACCATCTCGTCCGGATCCTTTGCCGTAACCTCAGCGCTGATAGGACCGTCAACAATTGTTGTGATTTCCTTAACAACATCCTCAAACTTTCTGCCTGACTTCGCAATAAGTGACGGGTTTGTGGTAACACCGCAGATAACGCCCATGTCATTCACTTCTCTTATCTCGTCAACAATAGCTGTATCAAGAAATAATTTCATTTTTGTTTCCTCCTATAGAAATATATTGTGTGATTGTTACTATATACTTTTCACTAAGTTTTCTATAGTCAATGTAATGAAGAAAACTTAGTGAAAAGAGGTCTTAATCGCTTGCATTAAGTACGATTAAAATACAGAGTACTTAATGCAAGCTATATACTTTAACATTATTATAATATTTTTCTTTTATTAAGTCAATAGAATTTAGTAAAAAACGCAAAAATTACATAATAATATTGAAAATAATAAGGAAAAGTAGTATAATAAAAACAGCGAAAGCAATTAGCACATAGGAGGAGAAGCACATGCAGTATTCATTCACACCGCGCGGAGTTTGTTCGGCGCAGATAGACTTTGAGCTTGAGAACAATATTGTAAAGAATGTCAGATTTACAAGAGGCTGCAACGGCAATACACAGGGAGTAGGCGCCCTTTGTGAGGGTATGCAGGCTGACGAGGTTGTAAGACGCTTAAAGGGTATTAATTGCAACGGACGGGGAACATCATGTCCTGACCAGCTTGCGCAGGCTCTTGAATTGGCGCTGTCAGAAAAAAATTAAGTAATAAACCGCTTGATCCCTTCATATATTTTTATATGGAGGGATTATTGTGAAGAAGATAATTTTTGCTTTAATAATGGTAACCGGTATAACCTGCTTTGTAATAGCCTGTTCCAGAAGAGAAGAGGTTCCTACTGTGGAAACAGAAATATATTTTGTCGATTCTGAAATGAACCGTCTGCTGCCGTACAATGAGGATATAATAGATGCCGACACTGAGCATCAGGTGAGCGCTGTTGTGGACAGGCTTATTGCCGGTCATGATGATAATACTAAAATAAGAAGGCTGCTGCCGGATAAAAGAAGTTATATAAGTACGAAAGTAAGTGATAATATAGTATATGTCGATCTCAGTTCTGAAATTGCGGACGAGCTTCCGTGCAGCCGTGATATTGAAAAGCTTGTCATATATCAGATAGTTGACTCGCTTACGAGAGTAAAAGGTATAAGATTTGTAAAATTTACTATTGACGGCGCGGTAAAGCAGGATTTTATGGGTTTTTACGATATGAGAAATACATATAAATATATATATCCCGAATAAGGAGATGCATACAAATGGAAAAGTTATTAGAACTAATAAAAGAAACAAAGAAAATTGCTCTTGACCGGGGGTCTGCGCACGATGTTACGGTTAAGGGACTTGCGGATTTTGTAACAAAGGTAGATATGGGTGTTCAGGAATTTCTGCGTCCGAGACTCGCTGAGCTTTACCCGGAGGTTCAGTTTATGAGTGAGGAGAAGGATAACTCCGATATTGATTTTGGCGGAAAGGTCTGGGTGCTTGACCCTATAGACGGCACAACCAATCTTATTCATGACTATAAAATGAGCGCGGTATCACTCGGCATGATTGACAACGGAGTGCCGGTTATGGGCGT
>JBJEFT010000090.1:0-2565 GCA_051874315.1 Candidatus Ornithomonoglobus sp. | reverse complement strand
CGATCGCGGCGGCAATGGTAATGATAAGCTACTGGAAATTTGAGGAGCCGCTGCTAGACCCATTCTGCGGAAGCGGAACGATACCGATAGAGGCGGCAATGTTCAAGCGGAATATGGCGCCGGGACTTACAAGACAGTTTGCCTTTGAGGATTTCCCGCAGATAGACGGTCATATGATACAGGATGCAGTCGAGGAGGCAAGGGAAGAGGTTCACAGTGATGTAACCCTTGATATATGCGCGTCCGACATTGACAGGGCGGCGGTTGAGCTTACGGCGGAAAACGCAAAAAAAGCGGGAGTCGGTGATTTTATAAGGGTATCGCAGTGTGACGCAAGAAAAATAATTGTTGACAAACCCGGAGGTTCAATCATAACAAATCCTCCGTACGGAGAAAGAATGGGGGAGCTTGACGAGTGCAAAAAGCTCTATCATTCCATTGGCAGAAGCTTCGGAGAGCTTGACAGGTGGTCGTATTACATTCTCACCTCCCATGATGAATTTGAGAGAGAGTTCGGCAGGCGCGCAGACCGCAGAAGAAAGATATATAACGGAATGCTCCGCTGCTGGCTGTATCAGTATTACGGAAATAAGCCGTCAAAGCAAAAAAAATAAAGGAAAATAATATATGAACAGTAAATATAAAGTATTAAAGGACTATCTTAAGGAATTAAAATCCGTCGCGGTCGCGTTTTCCGGCGGCGTGGATTCTACCTTTCTGCTTAAAGCTGCCCATGATGTGCTCGGCGATAACGCGATAGCCGTCACGGCTCGTTCGTGCTCATTTCCGGCAAGAGAATTAAACGAAGCAAAGGCATTCTGTAAAAAAGAGGGGATAAAGCATATAATAGTAGAATCGGAGGAGCTTAACATTGAAGGCTTTTCTAAGAATCCGAAGAACCGCTGCTATCTTTGCAAAACGGAGTTGTTTCAGAAGATGCGCAATGTTGTTTCAGCTATGGGGATTGAAAATATTGCCGAAGGCTCAAACACAGACGATAACGGAGATTACCGCCCGGGGCTTATCGCGGTAAGGGAGCAGAAAATAAAAAGTCCGCTGAGGTATGCAGACCTCAATAAGGCTGAAATACGGCAGCTTTCAAAGGAGCTGGGACTTGACACATGGAATAAGCAGTCGTTTGCTTGTCTGTCATCAAGATTTGTCTATGGCGAGACCATAACGGAGGAAAAACTGGGCATGGTTGACAAGGCGGAGCAGCTGCTCATTGACCTCGGCTTTTCACAGGTGCGGGTGCGAATACATGATATGATGGCGAGAATTGAGATAAAAAAAGAAGAATTTCCTAAGCTTATTGAGAAATCGGATAAGGTTTATGCTTATCTTAAATCACTCGGCTTTACATATGTGTCAATGGATCTGGGCGGTTACAGGATGGGAAGCATGAATGAAGTTTTGTAAAACCAAATTAATAAACTTTAACGGAGGTTTTTATGAATATAATTCTTGATGACAGGGATAAAAAATGGCTTGCACAGATACGCGAAAAGCTTGAGATCAAACTCCGCGCGGAATGCCTGCGCATGAGAGGAAAAATACCCGGAGAGCTTGACGGCGAAGGAAAATACACCGATGCGGATAATATTTTCTGGTGGACAAACGGCTTCTGGTCGGGGATTCTGTGGCAGATGTATAATGCGACGGGTAATGATATGTATAAAAATGAGGCGCGTATAACCGAAATAAGACTTGACAAGGCGCTTAAAGGCTTTGAGGGACTTGATCATGACATCGGCTTTATGTTCCTGCATACCGCCGTAGCTGATTACCGCCTTACCGGCGATAAGGACGCATACCGCCGCGGAATGCACGCGGCAACGATCCTTGCGGGACGCTATAATCCGCTCGGAGGGTATATCCGCGCGTGGAATCCGGCATATGATACGGTAAACGGAACGATCGGACTTACGATCGTTGATACGCTTATGAATCTGCCGCTGCTGTTCTGGGCATATGGCGAAACGGGGGATATACGTTTTAAGGCGATCGCAGAGGCTCACGCAGATAAAGCGCTCAATTACACGCTGCGTCCGGACGGCTCCTCAAATCACAAGGTTATATTTGACCCAAAAACAGGGGACTGCATAAGAACGGATGGAGGGCAGGGCTATGAAACTGGCTCATCGTGGTCAAGGGGACTCAGCTGGGCAATTTACGGAATGGCTCTTGCGTCACGGTATACGGGAAGGGCTGACTTCCTTGACGCGGCAAAGCGTTCGGCGCATTATTTTCTTGCGTGCGCGGCAATGACGGATTATATTCCTCTTGCCGATTTCAGAGCGCCCCGGGAGCCTATCGTTTATGACACATCTTCGGGACTTTGCGCAGCCTGCGGTATGCTTGAAATTGCGGAGCAGTGCGGTGATTTTGAAAAGCCGCTGTACATAGACGGAGCGATAAGGCTGCTTCGGGCTGTTACTGATAAATGCTGTGACTGGACACCTGAAAATGACGCTATAACAAACCATTCCACACGCGCATATCATGACGGGCGGCATATCCACCTTATATATGCCGACTATTTTCTTACGGAAGCAATACTGCGGC
>JBJEFT010000089.1:0-2572 GCA_051874315.1 Candidatus Ornithomonoglobus sp. | reverse complement strand
GATGCTGTTCTTACAAAGGATTTTGATGTTTCAGTAAGAGTATGGAACCCGAATGTTTACTATAACGACTTTGAGGCTGATGTGGACAACACAGGTGAGGACGGCTATAAGGTTATTGCTGATAACGTAGTCCCGTCAAATCCTGATGCAGCTCCATTCAGAGGTATAAGAGTAGATACATTTAAGGATTCAAAGGCATTTGAGGGCTTCAATCATACAGATGTTGATACCTCGGTATACTTTGATAAGCGTATCATGTCAACCGACAGCTTGTACGGAAAACCGGCTGACTGTGACGAGGGTGAGAATTTCGCATTCTATTACAGTGAGTACAATCCGTACGGTGGTACAGAAGTAATTCCTATGTGGGTAACTCTTACCGATCAGAACACAGGCGAAGCTCCTGAGGGTATCGTAATGATGTCGATGGATATCTATGTTGTAAACGGTAACAACCAGTTCAACATCGGTTTCGCAAACTCATCGCCTTCAAAGATGGTTCGTTTTATGCTCGGTAAGGACGCGACGGAAACAAGAACCTTCAGCGGAAAATCGGCTGAGGGAGATGCTTTCAAATATTCAGCAGCCGGATACATAAGATGCTTCAGCAACGAGTCAAATGTTGACTTCATGGGCGGAACAGCGGGCTATCGTTATCCGAAGGGTGAATGGCTAAAGGTCATAATAGTTGCAAATTCCGACAGCCATAAATGGGATTTATACTTTGACGGTATGCAGATGGCAACAGGTCTTGATTTCAGAAACGCTGAGGATATGATCTCAAACATTGACTTCACAATGAACAGAAGCTATCCTGCAACAGCTAATGGAGTAAAGGAGCCGGTTGCTGCATACATCATAGATAATATCTATGTTGAGAACCTTACAGATGACTATTCAGACGCATATTGGGATGCGGTAGGCATAGATGCTCTTCCGTATGATAAAGAAACAGATACCTATACTGCAACAGCCGGAGTATCGTTCCTGCTCCAGTATCAGGGTACAGATGCTCTTGCCGGCAACAGCTTTAAGTGGACCTCATCAAACAAGAGCGCGCTTTCAATAAGCGCCCAGAGAATCCCTGTTGACGATCTTTTAAAATATGGATACACATCTGAACAGGTAGCAAGCTATAAGGCTTCCGGTGTAGCGGATGTATCGGTTATTTTAGCGACACCGGGAAATGTAACAAGTGATACAACGGTAACACTGACTGCCGCAATGACAGCCGGTGAAAACGATTTGGAGAAGGAATTTACAGTAATAGTAAAGCCGGGTGAAGCAGGCGATGCGACACCGGCACCTACGGCTACAGTTAAACCCTCAACACCATCGTCAGGCGGCGGTGGCGGCGGTGGCGGCGGTTCATCATCGTCAAGTTCATCATCGTCAAGCTCATCCTCGTCAGGTGTGAGCGGCGGCAGTATAGCAACAGCAGCAAATACAACCGTTTCAGCTGCAGCAACAGCCGCTCCGGAGGCTACAAAGAGACCTGAGGGTGTTGAGGCTTTCACTGATCTTGCATTGACAGAATGGGCAAGAGAAGCTGTTATGTATCTCTATGAAAAGGACATTGTAGACGGTTACGGCGACGGCACATTCGGCGTAAACGACAATGTGACCCGCGAGCAGTTCGTAAAAATCCTTCTCACGGCATATGGTCTTCCGATTTATAAGCATGAGACAACAAGCTTTACAGATATAGAGGAAGGCACATGGTATGAGCACTATGTTGAGACTGCTGTAAGAATGGGGCTTGTAAAGGGCATAAGCGATACAGAATTTGGCATCGGACAGCCGATTTCAAGACAGGATATAGCTGTTATGTGCATGAGAATGATAGATCTGATCAACAGTGATATTGAAATTCCTACCGAAGAAGAGCTTACGGATGATTTCGCGCCTGTGATCGAGGACGGAACCGTTGAAATATCCGAGGATGCCATAGAGCCGGACGAGGAGAATGCCGATGCTGCTGATGAGCCGGCAGAGGCGGAGGCTCCCGAGGCCGATGAGACTGTTTCATCAGAAGATGCTGTAGATATTGCTTCAGAGGATACCGAGGCAGAATCTGAAGAGAAATCGGAGGAAGAAAAAGCGCTTGAAGCGGCTTTGCAGAAGCAGCTTGAAATTGACAACGCAATAGCAGAACTCAGCTTCAAGGATAAGGACAGCATTACCGACTACGCATTGGCAGCTGTTGCAAGAATGGCGGCAGCGGGCTATGTAACGGGTGATGATCTTGGAAACTTTAACCCTGTAAAGATTTCAACAAGAGCGGAAACAGCAGCAATGATTTACAGAATGATTAAATAAGCGGGGGTTCAGATTATGAGCAATTATCTTAATGTATGTGATTACGGCGTTATAGGCGACGGAAAAACAAATAACACTGAGACAATAAAAAAGGTTATAGACATCGCAGAGCAGCAGGGCGGGGGAACAATATATTTCCCCGCCGGCGAGTACCTCACAGGCACAATCGAGCTCAAGGACGATATGACCTTATACCTTGACAGCGGCGCTGTAATTTTAGGCAGCGCGGATCCGGCGGATTATCCGATGATAA
>JBJEFT010000088.1:0-2574 GCA_051874315.1 Candidatus Ornithomonoglobus sp. | reverse complement strand
TCCTGCTGCATATGCCACCCGTTTACCGGACGGGTGGTTTTATATTGCAATCGATCCAACCCATTTTATAACCGACACTTGTCGGATAAATGACTTGTTCAATATTTATCAGTTCCTTTATCATCTTTATTTTACCACAGATGAAACAATAAGTCAAGCAAAAAATATATCATTGAACGCTTTTATACTGCTTACTTCACCAAATTCAATATGTTCTGCCTCAGGCTTGAAGTTGTAGAATTCGGATAGCTTATTATTATAAGATCGTCAAACTGCGCAACCTCGTCATAGAAGGTACGGAGCTTAAACTCCTCGTTGTGTCCGCCGAAGCCGTTGAAGTTACGCGGATCAACAATGTATATGTCCTGATAATTATTAAGCAGCCATGGAGCAAACGCATTTCCGAAGGATTCCTTGATTACCATAATACTTCTGCCGTTACCGAGATTTGTACGAAAATGTATTAAAGGCATATCTCCGCCGAGGAAGGTGGTATACGCGTTATCATCAAGCTTTATTGCAGTCCAGTTGTCGGCCGCAAGCTTCTGCATACGCATATCATCGTATACACAGCCGCTGTATTCGGTCTTTGGCATAAATCTTTCAAGCAGCTCCGGGTGCGCGCTTAATATATCCGCGCCGGGGGTGCCGCTCAGCTCGTTAATCCATGAACCAAGAAATCCGTCATAATTCTGAGTTTCAAATGATTCCAGCGGATCAGCCTCCCAGCCCTTGTTCTCGACAAATGCCTTATATGCGTAATAAGCGCCGCGCTGCGTCCAGTGATGGTCGGTATTGAAGTATATCTTTTCATCCGCATGCTGCCATAGCTCATCTACCGCATTTATCGGCATAACCGCCGGGTCAAGCTGCCGGTAAATTGATTTTATGCCCGAAATCTGGTCAGTGTATATTTGCGATGGACCATAAAATTCCGCCATTGACGGAATCGCGATATTATACACCTTTACCTCAGGAAGCTCTGCGGCAATAGAATTTACTACTGACGCGTATTCGGCGCTGTTCGCATCGGTATATGCCAGCATCTCCATCGCCGTATCCTCGCCGACAAGGTACACGTCGTTATACTTCACCGGCTCCGCGCTGAGCCTGTATTCGTCAGTAATTGAGGTCGTTTCAAGCATATTGCGGGAGGGTCTTTTAACAAGCTTGAAATCCCCTTCCGCGCTTATAGTATCCTCGGTAAACTGAGTAAGCATCGTTACCGGCATAAATACTATGTCATTATGGATCATTGTAGGATATTTAAACTGATAGTCCTGACCGTCATAGGTCACAATATCGCTCTGCGGATAAACATAGGAAACCGTTTTCTTCTCGGTGACGGAAAACGCGTTCATTTCCTCGTTCCATACTACCTCATATCCGAACTGCTTGAGAATATCCTCCGCCGGAACATATACAGCGCCGTCACAGCTGTATGGCTCCTCGCTGAGCGTGAACTGCTCCTTGCCTATCGAATACGCCGCGCTGCCCCCCGTAAAGCTTATCTTTTCGGTTTTTCCTCCGCAGAGAATAATTATAAATATAACTATCGCAAGAACAATTGCCGCCGCCAGTCCGATGATGGCTGCTTTCTCTTTTTTTTCTCCCTTTATTCTGTCAAGCTTCAGTCTGTATCGTATCTCATCGGCAATATCCAGAAATAAGTCCTTTATATAATCCACTCCGCCGTATCTTCCGTATTCCGCTGCCGGAGCCTCTATGTCCGCCTTGTTTTCTTCCTTTTCCTTTACAATTACAGTTTTCCCGGGAGGTCTGTTTCTGTTTTCCTGTTCCTCCTTAAGCTCCTTCTGATACTCCGCAAAACGCTCTCTTGCGTTTTTCCTCGGCGGCTCATCATAAGAATATCTGTCTCTTATATTTCCTGTTTCAGTACGTCTGTCACTCATACCCGATTAATATTCCTTTCTTAAAGCACCCAAACTCAGGTGTCAACTCTGTTCCGGCGCTTTCCCTTGAAAAACGCCTCTATGTTATACATGATTTCCTCCATACAGCGCACGCGCGCTTCATATGCGCCCCATGCCATATGAGGGGTAAAAATAACCTTCGGGTTATCCCTGAGCTTCATGTATGGGCTTGTGGTCTCCATAGGCTCCGTTGAATACACATCGATACCCAATCCGCCTATTCTGCCATCAGCCATAGCATCCGCCAATGCGGCTTCGTCCGCCACAGCGCCGCGCGCCGCGTTAATAACTATCGCATTTTCCTTCATATGTAAAATCATCTCGCGGCTTACTATGCCTCTTGTCTGTTCCGAAAGAGGCAGATGAATAGATATTATGTCGGATTTCTCACATAGCGCTTCCAGTGTGACACAGCGGTATAAAGGATCCCTTCTGCGCTTGAATGCAAGCACCTCACATCCGAGAGCCTTTGCAATGTCTGCAACCCTCATGCCTATTGCGCCAAGACCGACAACTCCCCATGTCATTCCTCTCAGCTCATGGAATACCGGTTTAAGGCAGTTCTGTACTCCGCTCTCTGAATATCTGCCGCTTTTTACAAATGCGTCATACTGACTGAGGTGATTTACAAGTGAAAGCG
>JBJEFT010000087.1:0-2576 GCA_051874315.1 Candidatus Ornithomonoglobus sp. | reverse complement strand
TTAATTTGTACACATTGCACTGATTTGAGAAGAACAGCAGCTCAGATTTGTTGGTTGTTTCGGTCGTCATTATTATTTCATCATCCTCGCGGAGCTTATGCTCAGAGGTTGTAAAACGAAGCGAGTTTGCCGGAACCTTCTTGATATACTGTCCGCGCGTGAAGAATATCGTGCAGGCATAATCCTCAATATGCTCCTCCTCCTTGTACTGCTCAAGTGAGGAAGCGTCTATAAGCTGTGTCCTTCTGTCCTGACCGTATTTCTTTGCGATATTTTTAAGCTGCTTTGCAATATGCGCTTTAACGGTTCTGTCGCTTGAAATGAGCTTGTTAAGGTCTGCAATCTCCTGTGTCAGCTTGTCAATGTTGTCTATATTCTTTAAGATGTATTCCTTATTTAAGTTTCTCAGACGTATTTCCGCTATATATTCCGCCTGAACCTGATCTATTCCGAAGCCTGCCATAAGGTTCGGAACTACCTCGCTGTCAATTTCCGTATGACGTATAATAGAGATCGCCTTGTCAATATCAAGCAAAATCTTTTTAAGACCCATAAGCAGGTGCAGTCTTTTGCTCTTCTGCTCAATGTCAAACTTCGCGCCGTTTCTTACGCAGGTGATTCTGAACTTCACCCACTCATCAATTATACGCTTAACTCCCATAACGTGCGGCACAGAGTCGATCAGAATATTGAAGTTGCAGCCAAAGCTGTCCTCAAGGGAAGTGAGCTTATAGAGCTTGAGCATAAGGTCATCAGGGTCAACGCCGCGCTTTAAATCGATCGCGATCTTAAAGCCGTTAAGGTCTGTTTCATCGCGCGCGTCTGAAATTTCACGCAGCTTGTTCGCTTTAAGCAGCTCCATGATCTTTCCGATTATCTGCTCCGAGGTTGTTGAATACGGGATCTCAAGAATTTCAATACAGTTGCTCTTTTTGTCGTATTGGTATTTTGCGCGCATCCTAAAGCTTCCGCGGCCTGTCTCGTAAATCCTGCGCATTTCCTCCTTGTCATATATGATGCCTGCGCCGAGAGAAAAGTCAGGCGCCGGCATTATTTCAAGAATATCAACGTTGGGGTCCTTCATATACGCTATCGTCGCCTCGCACACCTCGCGGAGGTTAAATGAGCATATATTTGACGCCATGCCGACAGCGATACCCTGATTCGGATTTACAAGAATTGACGGATATGCCGCCGGGAGCAGTGTCGGCTCCTTGAGCTCTCCGTCATAGTTATCCACAAACTTTACCGTGTTTTTATTAATATCGGTGAACAGCTCCTCGCAGATAGGCTCCAGCCTTACCTCCGTATAACGCGAGGCGGCATATGCCATATCGCGCGAATAAGCCTTACCGAAGTTACCCTGCGACTCGATCAGCGGATGCAGCAGTGTTTCATTGCCGCGCGTAAGTCTTACCAGTGTTTCATATATCGCGCCGTCGCCGTGAGGGTTCAATTTCATTGTTGAGCCGACAACATTTGCCGACTTTGTGAACTTTCCGCCCAGCAGTCCCATTTTGTACATCGTGTACAAAAGCTTTCTGTGCGCAGGCTTCAGCCCGTCTATCTCAGGAATTGCGCGCGATATGATAACGCTCATGGCGTACGGCATATAATTTGTTTCAAGCGTTTCTGTTATCGCCTGTTCCGCTATCGGCGCCGATATTATCTCCTGCGGCTCTTCCTTTTTCTTTCTTGCCATTAATCATGGCTCCTTTCTGTGTTTATCAGCTTAAATCCAGCATTTCAAGATAATTAGAACCGTTGTCCGCAATATGCTGCTTTCTGCCGGACAGGTTATCACCAAGCAAAAGATCAAACATCATCGCTGTCTTTTCCGCATTTTCAGGCGTTACCCTGATAAGGCGGCGGGTTGCCGGATGCATTGTCGTTAAGCTCATCATCTCCGGCTGGTTCTCACCCAGACCCTTTGACCGCTTAATGTCATAGTCGTCCTTATCCTTTGAAAAACCCTCCTCGGTGAGCTTTGCTATTATTTTCTCCTTTTCACCATCTGTATACGCAAACAGCTTTTCGCCCTTGCGCTTGCCGCGCTTATTTATCGTAATTTCATAAAGAGGCGATTCTGCGATATACACCTTCCCGACCTCTATAAGCGTCGGAGCAAGACGGTATATCATTGTAAGGAGAAGCGTTCTTATCTGAAAGCCGTCCACATCGGCATCGGTACAGATAATAACCTTATCCCAGCGCAGATTATCCAGATCAAAGCTGTCAAGCTTCTGGTTATGCGCCGACTTTATCTCAACGCCGCAGCCGAGCACGCGCAGGAGGTCAACTATAACATCACTCTTGAAAATCTTCGGGTAATCCGCCTTCAGGCAGTTTAATATCTTGCCTCGTATCGGCATGATCGCCTGGAAGGACGCGTCGCGCGCAAGCTTACACGAGCCGAGCGCCGAGTCGCCCTCAACTATAAATATTTCCGTCTTTGTCTTGTCCTTTGAGCGGCACGGAACAAACTTTTCAACTCTGGTTGTAACATCCATGGAGCCGGTAAGCTTTTTCTTAATATCGATACGCGCCTTTTCGGCATTCTCGCGGCTGCGCTTGTT
>JBJEFT010000086.1:0-2585 GCA_051874315.1 Candidatus Ornithomonoglobus sp. | reverse complement strand
GAGGTTGTTTTCGGCGGAGTGAGCAGACTGAGACAGATTATAGAGAATACATACAAGGTGCTTGATACCGATCTGCAGGTTGTCGTAACAGGCTGTACAGCGGATATTGTGGGTGATGATGTGGCATCCGTAACAGACGAATTTCTCGCAGAGGGAAAGCCGATTGTCCATGTTGAAACCGCCGGCTTCAAGTCGAATAATTTTGTGTCCCACAGCAATGTCGTAAACGCTATAATAGACCAGTATGTGGACAGATTTATTGATGAAAATCCGGTAAGGAGCGAGAAAAAGCTTGTAAATATTTTTGCGTCCCTGCCGTATCAGGACCCGTTCTGGAAGGGCAATCTGTATGAATACAAGAAGCTGCTTGAGGGACTGGGGCTTGAGGTGAATATATTATTCGGACCGTATTCGGGCGGAGTTAAGGAGTGGCAGAGAATACCGCGCGCCAACTTCAACATTTTAGTGTCCCCGTGGTACGGCGAGCCGATAGTGAAGCATCTTGAGAAAAAATACGGACAGCCGTATTATAATTTCCGCTATGTGCCTATCGGCGCAAATGAGACAACAAGATTTTTAAAAGAGGTTGTTGAGTATGCCCGGGAGCATGACGCGGGAATTGACAGAGAAAAGGCTATGGCGTTTATCGACCATGAGGAGAAAGCATACTATGAGGAGATAGACAATCTTGCAACCTTCCTTCTGGAGTTCCGTTACGGTCTGCCGAACCATGTGCATATCCTCCATGACGCGGGCTATGTTGTGGGACTTACAAAGTTCCTTCTTCACGAAACCGGAATTGTGCCTAAGGAGCAGTTTATAGTCGATAACACTCCGAAGGAGTACATTGAGCGGATAAGCGCGGATATAAAGTCAACATCGGACAAGCGCGAGATACCCGTATACTTTAACCCGGACGCGGGCGCGGCGCAGGATATTATAAGAGGC
Organism: Candidatus Ornithomonoglobus sp.; assembly: GCA_051874315.1. GTDB lineage: Bacteria > Bacillota > Clostridia > UBA1381 > UBA1381 > Ornithomonoglobus. The sequence continues at coordinate 1,637 of JBJEFT010000086.1, read as the reverse complement.
TTAAAGCATGACGGCAGAGGACTTATAATCGGCAGCGGCTGGGACAAGGAGCTGGCAAAGGAAAAGGACTATGACTTTTTGTCGGCATCTCTTCCTACTCCATACCGCATGGTGCTGACGACTAACTATGCCGGATATACGGGCGGACTGCGGGTCATTGAGGACATATATGACACGGTATTATATACCTATAAATAAGGAGCGTTACTGACATGGCAAAAATAGCATTGGCAACTAATGACAAAGTAAATATTGACGAGCACTTCGGCAGAGCAACCTTCTTTCGGGTATATGAAATTAAGGACGGAACTTATAAATTTATAGAAAGCCGCGACACTGTTGCCGCATGCCAGCACAATCACAGTCACAATCAGACAGATTTTGACCGTGTTATCAATCTTCTTTCAGACTGTGATGCGGTGCTTGTGAGCCGGATCGGTGACGGAGCGGCTGCATATGTAATCTCAAAGGGAATACGCGTTTTTGAGGTAAGCGGAACCATAGACGGAGTTCTCAACGAACTGATCGAGGACAAGGTATTTTAAAAAGCAGTCTCTAAAAGCCCGTATCAGTGTTAATACCTGTGCGGGCTTTTAAAGAATACAGAAGGCGGGAAAGGAAATGTCAAATATTTATTCAAGTATAACCGATTTAATAGGAAATACACCTCTGCTTGAGCTGAGCAGATATGAAAAAGAGAACGGGCTTGACGCGCATATAATAGCAAAGCTTGAGTATTTTAATCCGGGCGGCTCCGTTAAGGACCGCATAGCCATCGGAATGATAGAAGAGGCGGAGAAGCAGGGACTATTGGAGCGCGGCTCGGTGATTATTGAGCCGACCTCCGGCAATACCGGAATCGGACTTGCCGTTGCTGCCGCAGCCCGCGGATACAGAATTATTATTACAATGCCGGGCGCCATGAGCGTTGAAAGACGGAATATTCTAAAGGCGTACGGCGCGGAAATTGTCCTTACGGAAAGCTATAAGGGGATGAAGGGCGCGATTGAGAAGGCGCATGAGCTGGCGGCTGAGCTCCCGGGCAGTTTTATACCGGGGCAGTTTACAAATCCGGCAAATCCGGCATATCACAGAAAAACAACAGGTCCCGAAATATGGAGGGATACCGACGGTAAGGTAGATATTTTTGTTGCCGGAGTAGGAACAGGCGGAACAATTTCCGGTGTAGGCGAGTACCTGAAGTCAAGAAATTCTGATGTCAGAATTGTGGCGGTTGAGCCGAGGGATTCGGCTGTCCTGTCAGGAGAAAGACCGGGCCCGCATAAGCTTCAGGGAATAGGCGCGGGATTTATTCCCGATACGCTTAACACATCAATTTACGATGAAATTATAAAGGTCAATAACGATGACGCGTTTGAGGCGGCAAATGCGATAGCAAAAACAGACGGTGTACTTGTCGGAATATCCTCCGGCGCGGCATTGTGGGCAGCGGCGCAGCTTGCAGGACGCCCCGAAAACAGGGATAAAAACATTGTGGTTCTTTTCCCTGATACAGGCGAGAGATATTTCTCAACAGCTTTATTTGATACAAAGCTTCACAATTAAAACTCAAAATCCCTGTCATGCTTTTATTGACAGGGATTTTGAGTTATATTAAGTAATTTAAGGAAAAAACA
>JBJEFT010000085.1:0-10129 GCA_051874315.1 Candidatus Ornithomonoglobus sp. | reverse complement strand
AATATCCCGTAAACGAAGAACATCACAACGGTTGAAACAAGCGGATAATACAATATGCCCTCTGATGCGTCGCTGCCGAAATCATAATACATCATTATTGATATAGCCGAAACGAATGTGCACAGTAAAGGCATTTTAAAATTAAAGCCTACACGCACACCGTAGAGCAGCATTACGGCAAAAATCATAAGAGGATTTATGATCGTCATGCAGTATAAGGTGAGCAGCTGTTTTCCTATTTCACCAAACGCGACAAAGCACAGCGGCAGAATATGGAACGCTATTATAACAGCTATGATATATCCTTTCGCCGTTTCCACCTTAAAGTCTCCGCGGATGATCATTCCGTCATTTTTAAGAGATTTATAATTTTTTGCTGAAGGCTTATAGTTATTTTTCTTTGCCATAAAACTCTCCTTACAGTCTGACGCTCTCGCCGTTCTCGGCAAGATAACGCTTTAAATCACATATTTCTATCTCCTTGAAATGGAACAGGCTTGCAGCCAGAACCGCGTCCGCCCTGCCGTCTCTGAACGCGTCAAGGAAATGCTCCATTGTACCCGCGCCGCCCGAGGCGATCACCGGGATTTTCACGCTTTCCGAAACGGCTCTTGTAAGCTCCAGATCATAGCCGGCTTTAGTTCCGTCGCAGTCCATGCTTGTCAGAAGTATTTCGCCCGCGCCCAGCTCCTCCGCCCGCTTTGCCCACTTAACGGCGTCTATTCCCGTATTCACACGTCCGCCGTTGAGATATACCTCCCAGCCGCTTCCGTCATCCTTACGCTTTGCGTCGATCGCGACAACCACGCACTGAGAGCCGAAGCGCTGCGCAGCCTCCCGTATAAGCTCAGGATTTTTTACCGCCGCGCTGTTTACGCTGACCTTGTCCGCGCCCGCGTTGAGAATTGTTCTGAAGTCCTCAACCGTCCTTATTCCGCCGCCGACCGTAAAAGGTATAAACACACGCCTTGCGACCGCCTCGACCATATCGACAACCGTGTTCCTCGCATCCGATGACGCTGTAATGTCAAGGAATACCAGCTCGTCAGCGCCCGCCTTGTCATATACCGCGGCACACTCAACCGGATCGCCAGCATCCACAAGATTTACGAAATTAACTCCCTTTACAACGCGTCCCCGGTTCACATCAAGACATGGGATTATTCGCTTTGCATACATTATTGATCGCCTCCTTTTAAGGCAAGAAACCGCCTGAGAATTTCCATTCCGACGTCGCCGCTCTTTTCCGGGTGGAATTGGGTTGCGAACACGTTCCCCCGCTCCACCGCAACATCAAGCTTAGCGCCGTATTCGGTATAAGCCGAAACCACATCCTTTTCCGCCGGCTCTATGTAATACGAATGAACAAAATATACAAACGGTTTGTCCTTCGGAAGTATGCGGCTTTCCTTTTCAAGGGTTATATTGTTCCAGCCCATGTGCGGGATTTTAAGACCTGTTTCCGGAATTTTTACAACACGTCCTTTAAATACTCCAAGTCCCTCAACTCCGGGGCTTTCCTCGCTTTCCTCAAAGAGGAGCTGTAAGCCCAAACAAATTCCCAGAAACGATCTTGAGCCATCCGCAGCCTCACGGACGACCTCTGTAAGCCCCTTTTCATCAAGACTTCTCATCGCGTCTCCAAACGCGCCCACACCCGGCAGAATAACATGCTCCGCCGTTAAAATTGTTTCCTTATCGTTTGTTATAATGCACTCCGCTCCCAAAAACTCAAGCGCGTTTTTTACGCTGTGCAGATTGCCCGCACCGTAATCTATTATCGCAACCATTTAATTAACCTCATATCGAAAAATATATTTGTATTTTATCACATCGCACGCAATAATTCAATATATTCATAATTTATTTTAAAAAATTTAATAAAAAACTCTTTTATCTTGTTAATTTCTATGTTATAATTAACGCAGCAGGCAATTTCTATATGCTGTAAAGGAGTGATAAAATATGGCTACAAAGGTATTGGTTGCCGACGATGATCTTAATATTGTTAAGCTTATAAGGCTGTATCTTGAAAAGGAGGATTATGACGTCTGCACTGCCAACAACGGCAAGGCAGCTCTTGATGCTTTTAAGACAGAAAAGCCGGATATCATAATCCTTGATATAATGATGCCGGAAATGGACGGCAACGAGGTGTGCCGTGAAATCCGCAAGAGCTCCGATGTTCCTATTATAATGCTCACAGCAAAGGGCGAAACCTTCGATAAGGTCCTCAGTCTTGAGCTGGGCGCTGACGACTATCTTGTAAAGCCCTTTGAGATGAAGGAGCTTATGGCGAGAATGAAGGCAATTCTGCGCAGAAGCGAGGGTAAGAGCGCGCCGAACGGCGAGTGTGTTTCATTTGACAAGCTTGAGGTGAATCTCACCAATTATGAATTAAAAATTGACGGGCGTATTCTTGAAATACCGCCAAAGGAGCTTGAGCTGCTCTATTTCCTTGCGTCAAACCCGAACCGCGTTTTCACGCGCGAGCAGCTTCTCGAAAAGGTATGGGGCTTTGATTACTTCGGTGATTCCCGTACAGTTGATGTTCACATCAAGCGTCTCCGTGAAAAGCTTGAGGGCGTTGATGCCAACTGGCAGCTTAAAACCGTATGGGGCGTCGGCTATAAGTTCGAGGTGCGCTGACTATGTTTAAAAGTATTTTCGGGCGTATGTTCTGGACATACGCCATACTTTTGCTTTTGGTAATCACAACCATATCCCTCTCCATGATGATGCTACTCACAAGATTTAATGAGCGCAAGCAGATCGAGTCGATAGCCTCGATAGCGCATACCATTGAATACTGGACCTCTGAGCTTCAGGTCGAGCAGACGGACGCGAAATCGGCAAACGCGTATAAGCGTATGCTTTATTCGTGGAGCCGTTTCATTTCATCGGATATAACCGTTACCAGCCGTGAAGGCGAAATTCTCGAAAGCACATGCGGTATAAGCGAGATTCCCGAAGCTATACAGGAAAGCCTTGAAAACGAGAATATAACAGTAAAAAAATCCGATTTCGGCGGCTTTTATGACCATGATGTACTCACTGTTTCCTTCCCCGTTCATTACAAGGATAACAGAATAGGTACAATCTTTTTTAACCGAGGGGTTCCTGAGCTGAGACGAACAGTTATGGAGCTGCTTTTCATGTTTATAATATCATCACTCGTTGCGATAACTTTTGCGTTTGTGATCGTATATATACAGGCAAAAAAGATTTCCGCCCCGATAGTCGCTATCAACAAAGCGGCAGGCATGATCGCGGCGGGCAACTTCGGCGAAAGGGTTCAGGTTACTACCAATGATGAAATAGGACAGCTTGCCTCCACATTCAACTTTATGGCAAGCTCTATTGAAAAATCAGAGCAGAACAGGCAGCGCTTTATTTCAGACGTATCACATGAGCTGAGAACGCCTATGACAAGCATTTCCGGCTTTGTTCAGGGAATGCTCGACGGTACTATTACAGACGAGGATCGTGACGATTACCTGAAAATTGTTCTTGACGAGTCCACAAGACTTACAAAGCTTGTAAATGATATGCTGGAGATGTCAAAAATGCAGTCCGATGAATTTAAGCTTGACATTACTCCGTTTGATATAAATGAGCTTATCTGCACATGCCTTATAAGTCTTGAAAAACGCATAGACGATAAAGGACTTGATGTAAATGTTGATTTCCGCCCCGACAGGCTTATAACGCTTGGAGACAAATACCAGATCCAGCGTGTTATAATTAATCTGCTTGACAACGCTATTAAGTTCAGTCATACGGGCACAACGATAAATATTAATACGTGGATCGCCGCCGGAAAAGCGCATATCTCTGTTTCCGACACAGGCGATGTCGTTAATGACAGTGATTTAAAGCATCTCTTTGACCGTTTCTACAAAACGGATATGTCAAGAGAAAAGGACAGGACCGGCGCCGGACTTGGACTGTCGCTTGTGCAGAATATCATACGTCTGCATAATCAGACAATAACCGCCTCCTGTGTTCCCGACGAAAACGTTGAAACAGGCGTAACAACCTTTGAATTTACACTTGAAGTGAACTAAAAAGAGGCTGTATCAAAACTAAATTATTGTTTAGCGCTCTGCTGCGCTCCCATAAAAGGGGAGCTGGCACGCGCTTGCGCGTGACTGAGGGGTGGTCGTGAGAGCACAAAAGTGCATAACACCTTGCTTTCTCATAGAGACACCACCCCACCACCATGCTTCGCATGGTCCCCCGCCCCTTTTAGGGGCGGACTTCAAAAGCCGCTAAATAATAATTTATTGCTCTAATGTCAAACACATGAATTTCAGCTTAAACAAAGCTGAAAAAAATCTGATGATAGAGAGGTTCAAGTCACGATAGTGACTTTTTTGTTAATCCTCGAAATAATTGAAGTCCTCATCCTTCTCAAACTCAGTCTGAATGTCCTCGGTTCTTTCAATAAACTGCGGATATCTGACAAACACCTTAACTATCTCGGAAGTATGCCTTCTGTAACGCTGATTATAGTATTCATCCTTCAGCCTCGGTGTGCCGAACATTCTGTCTGCTTCAATATCCTTTTTAACATTTCTGCGCGCCTGCGCCTTCATAAGATAATACGGGCTTATATCCATTTCAAGCTCCATTGGCTCATGCACATGCAGTATATCGAAAATATCACAGTCATATATCTCCGTCATCTGAATGAATACCGAAACCGGAAGTCTCGGGCTTTCCTTTTCATATCTTATAAGCGTGCTTCTGGAAATTCCAAGCAGCTTTGCTGCTTCCTCCTGACTCAGTCCTGTGCGTTTGCGCAGATACCGTATTCTGGGTCCGTAGTTATTTGTATTTTCGTATGTCATATCGTTTTCACCGCATGTCTTGTTGCGTGGCAGTTTATATTAACGGCAACGGGAAGTCCGGCTATATGTGTCGGGAAGGTTTCAATATTCACGGCAAGAGCGGTTGTCGTTCCGCCCAGTCCCGCCGGGCCTATACCGAGCATATTTATTTTTTTGAGAAGCTCCTCCTCAAGGTCCTTATAAAACGGATTTTCATTGCGGATCGTTATGTCGCGGGTAAGAGCCTTCTTTGAAAGAACTGCCGCCTTATCCATTGTTCCGCCTATTCCTACGCCTACCACGATCGGAGGACACGGATTTGCCCCCGCATGGCGTACCGTATCTATTACAAAGTCGATCACTCCCTGCAAGCCGTCTGACGGATTAAGCATTTTCAAGCCGCCCTTATTCTCGCTTCCGAAGCCCTTCGGCGCGAAGGTCAGCTTTATTTTGTCGCCCTGTACATAATCGTAATAAATCACCGCCGGAGTATTGTCCTTTGTATTTACACGGTCAAGCGGGTCCTTCACAACGGACTTTCTGAGGTAACCCTCAGTATAGCCCTGTGAAACGCCCTTGTTTATCGCATCTGTCAGGGTATCGCCCTCGACAAATACCTCCTTGCCTACCTCTGCAAAGAATACCGCCATACCGGTATCCTGGCATATCGGTACCTCTTTTCTGTCCGCTATATCCGCATTATCTATAAGATTTTTAAGAACGCCTTTTGAAACCTCGGACTCCTCCGTCTTTATTCCGTTCTCTATCGCGTCTCTTATATCCTTGTTAAGGTGGCAGGTTGCGCTGATGCACATATCCCGCACTGCCCTTGTTATCTCTTCACTGTTTACTATTCTCATAATAATACCGCCTTAAAATTATAATAATACCCACGAGTCAAACCACTTCAGGAATTTTACAGCATAGTCGTAATTACACGGATGTCCGCTCAGCACCGGATAGTACATTGCAAACAGTACGATCGCTATACCCGCGTAAACAAATGCTGTTATCATTACAGCCCTGCGGCTCTTTTCCTTAACATCCTCCCAGATAGTAAGGATCGAATATCCGAGCATGAGAACCGTGAACGGAACACACGGGAAGTAATGATATATATATGTTGTTCTCACAACAAGCACCCACGGCAGAAGCTCCACAAAATAGCCTATTATCAGGAACAACGCAACATGGTTTGACTTCTGTTTTATGCTCTCATCATAGGTCAGCGTGAGCAGCAGCGCGCCCACCATCACTACCGAATAGAACAGCATACACGGGAACAGTCTTTCAAGCTTTTCATTGCTGCTGCCCGCTGCATATGATGCCGCGCAGAATACGGCAAAGATAAGCGCGTATATACCTGCAAAGTAATACTTGTTTACTCCGAAATATTTTCTTTCCTTCAGCGGAATTGTGATCGCCAGAGCCGTCATATATGCCACAGCGCCTATCCCGAGCCACCATACCGCGGGATTTCCGAAGGAGCTTATTCCCTGCTTGAGTCCGTCCTCAAGCGTATTTGAGAAATACCATATCGGACGGTACATTATAGGCCACTCATACCAATGTGATGAATACGGATGAGTTGAGTCCGCAACCGTCTTGCTGTGGTATGTGTACATTGAATTGGCATTGTCGATAATCGTTTTCAGCCCGTGACCGCTCGGTGTGTTGAAATACGGAATGTACGCCATTGTATAAATAACAACAGGAACAATCACGAACATAACAACACAGAAGCCCAATGTGATCAGGGTATTTCTTTGGAAATTATCTATTACTGTCTTATGCAGTATTCCCGAGGTGCTGCCCTTTGGTGTTCTCAGAGCAATTCTGTATTCCTCATAACGCTCATAGAGCGTGTAGAAGAATATGATCGCAAGACCCGCCCCCGCATAAAGACCTGTCCACTTGCTCGCCCACGCAAAGCCGAAGAATATGCCGGATAACCCCAGCGGGATAAGTGTTTTCTTCAACGGTGTGTCATAGAAGCTCATCCTGTAATACTTATACATATAATAATACATAAGTATGATAAAGAAGGTTACATATACGTCTATTGTTGCAATTCTCGTCTGGGCAAAGTGCATGAAGTCAAATGTGAACAGCAGCGTTGTCACAATCGTAAGCCAGCTCTTTTTAAGCATTCTCTTTGCAAACAGGTATATTATCGGGATCATTAATATGCCGAACAATGTACCCACTATTCTCCAGCCGAACGGGTTCATTCCGAAGGCTCTTATTCCGAAGCCTATAAGCACCTTTCCCAGCGGCGGATGCGTCCACTCGTATACGGTCATATGATGGATAAACTCATACGCGGTACGCGCATGATAGATTTCATCAAAATAGGTTCCCGACATAAAGTCCTTGCCGACCGCCATCATTTCCTGCTCGTCAAACAAGCTTGCAACACCGCTGTCATCGGTATTTACAGGCTGTATCTGATTGCCCTCACTGTCAAGGAAGCATACCTCCTTAAGCGCCACAGGCTCGGTGTCGGTTGTATCGGTCGAAATAACAACATATCTCGCCTTTGCGTTTATATCCCTGATTGTCCAGTAGAATACCGCGCCGGAGGTGTTGTTATCATCAAGCACCTCATTTTTATTCGCATCAAGATATTTAAAGTCAATATTTCTGTTTTCATTCAGCTCTCTTGCGCTGTTGTAAAATTCAGTCTTTGCGATCTCCTTTTCCTCTCCGAGGTCAACAGTGACCGCGCCGTCAGAAATTACCGTCTCTGTCTCGGGCGCGTACATATTACCGAGATTTACAAGAGCTATCGCGGAATAAACAACAAGTATTACCGCCAGAGCTATAAAGTCTGCCTTTGTAAGCCTTGTCTTTTCCTCGCTCACCCTGAATTTAACCTCGCGCGTTTTCTTTGCCTGCGCCGCTGCAACCTGACGGCTGAGCTTGTTATTCTGCTTTCCCTTTACGGCGGCTGTCTTATGATTCTTTGCCGCCGATTTCACCGGCTCTGTATAACGCACATGATCCTTTTCGATTACATACACAAAGAATACGCTGATTACAATATTTATCACCGAAGCTATTGCAACAACAGGATTTCTGAAATACGCGTTTATATCCTGATTATAGATGAACAGTATCCATGCCATATTGAAAAACTGTGACAGTGAAAACAATCCGTACATAAGAAAGTTCTTTGTGTTCGGAATCGTGATGAGCGCAAACAGAAGCATAAATATGCCCGGGAACGCGTAACGCTCATGCATCTTTATCGCAAGCATATATACGCCGAAGTTAAGAACAAAAGCGGTAATATAATACTTTGCCGGGCTCTTGCTCTTAAAGAACACATATGCCGAATACGCGACAACAACAGCTATCATGAGATAGCCGAATACCGTTGAAGCTGTTCCGAGCCCCTCCCAGTTCTTGCCCGCCGCGGCATAGATGTTAAAGGCGTTGATCGTCATATACTGATACTCTCCGAGAGTTTCCGTATACTGCTTTATAATAGTGCTTATGCCCTCCGCCGGATTTTTTCCGAACGGCATAAAGAGAACAAGCATCATTGCGATCGCGGCTAATGCCCAGATCACATACTTTCCTAGCTTCTTTACGTCAAAGCCGCCCTGCAAAAACACCTCGTCTATCACCGCAAATATCAGAACAGGCGTGAAGAACAGCGCCTGAGGCTTTATAAGTATGCCTATAGCGAACATAAAGAATGCCGGAATAAGCTTCTTTTCCGATGCAAAATATATTGAGAGCAGACAGAACAGCGCGAGTATGCTGTCGATCTGTCCCCATATCGAGCTGTCCATGATGACAGCGGGATTAAGTAAAAATATCGCAGCAAACACAGCCGAAATATCGTTGCTGAATTTTTTCGATGCCAGCTTATATGCCAGCCAGCCCATAACCATATCGGCGATTATTGCCGGAAGCTTTATTACAAGCTGCTGCAAGCCGCCGGAAAGGTTCAGCCCGTTTTTAAGCGCTCCGAGCACCCACATAACATAAACATAGCCCGGCGGATAGTCATGGAAGCCGTCCGAGGCATAGAACTGCGCAAGACCGTTTTTGAAAATCTTGTCCGACCAGCCTACAAAGCAGCCCATATCCGTCGGATGTCCATAATAACACATTGCTCCGATAACATGCGCAATAAATCCGACTGCCATAACGGCAATGATATATATCGCATTATTCTCTTTTTTCAGCGGTGACGCGACAGCCTCCTTCATATAGAGCTGCCATACCGCGCCGCCGAAAACAGCAGCCAGAATTACAACAAAAATAATTGATGTCATAAGCTTTTACTGTACTCCTTTTCCTTGTATTTACAGCTCTACTATAGCCTCAACCTCAAGAAGCACATCCTTGGGAAGTCTTGCGACCTCAACGCATGAGCGCGCCGGGAACGGCTCTGTAAAATACTTTGCATAGATGCCGTTTATTGTGCCGAAATCCTCCATATTCTTTATGAACACTGTAGTCTTTACCACATTATCAATGCTGCTGCCTGCCGCCTCTATAAGGTTCTTTACATTTGTAAGCGCCTGCTCCGCCTGAGCCTCCACGCCCTCGGGAATTACGCCCGTCGCAGGGTCTACCGGGATCTGTCCCGAGCAGAAAAGCAGTCCGCCAACCTCTATTGCCTGTGAGTAAGGTCCGATCGCTGCCGGCGCCTTATCTGTTGAAATCTGTTTCATTATTGATCACTCTCCTGTATTTTTATATACCCTATTGTACTACAAAACCGCAGAAATATCAAGTGCTTTCAGAAAATATTACATAGATACAATATCTAATTAAAGCAAATTTATTCAAAATAACAAAACCCTTTTATATTGAGAAAAAATCTATTGACAAATTTCTGAATTTATTGTAAAATACCCATAACAGATTACAAAAGATTGGAGTGCTATATATGTATTACAGCGTAACAGCACAATTAAATCTATTGCTATCAGACTGAATCGGCAATGTGGTCGTCAGTTTTTTCCGCATGCAGGCGGAATTTTGTCGAACCACAGGGTTCGATTTTTTTTGTATCATGACATATATTAGTTTATATAAAGGAGGGTATTATGAACTATCAGAAATATACCAGAATGTATCACCCGATTCCTCTGAAGAACAGAGAATGGTGTGACAAGGAAATTACACATGCCCCGATATGGTGCAGCGTTGATCTTCGCGACGGCAACCAGGCGTTGTATTCCCCTATGACAATTGATGAAAAAATCGAGTTCTTTGAGTTTCTTGTTAAGATCGGCTTTAAGGAGATCGAGGTCGGCTTCCCCGCGGCTTCAGCA
>JBJEFT010000084.1:0-2594 GCA_051874315.1 Candidatus Ornithomonoglobus sp. | reverse complement strand
ATACAGCTTTGATATTTTCAACAGAAAATCACTTAATTTTTGTAAAACACCTACAGAAATAATATGCTTGCATTCCGCCGCACCTCATGCTATAATATACTCAACAAATCAGACAAAGAGGTATAAAGCAATGGAACTTAAGGAAAAATATACTATAGATGATCTGCGCGCAATTCTCATCCGTCTCAGAGAGCCTGACGGATGTCCGTGGGACAGAGTCCAGACGCATCAGTCGATCAAAAAAAGCCTTATAGAAGAAACCTATGAGGCAATAGACGCGCTTGATTTCGGTGATGACCACGCCTTTGCCAATGAGCTGGGAGATGTTCTGCTCCAGGTTGTATTCCACGCAAGGCTTGCAGAGGAACGCGGCGCGTTTGACTTTGACGACGTTGTAACCGAGATCTGCACAAAGCTCATAACCAGACACACCCATGTTTTCGGCGAGGATCACGCCGGAACGGTTGAGGAATCTCTCAACACATGGGAGAAAAACAAGAAAAAAGAAAAGAATATAAGCACCTATACGGATGCCCTCAGGGATGTTCCCAAGTATCTCCCCGCCCTTATGCGCGCGGAGAAAATCCAGAAAAAAGCGCGCGGCTTCGGCTTTGACTGGGACAACATAGAGGGAGTTTATGAAAAGCTTGCCGAGGAAACGTCAGAGCTGAAAGAGGCTTTGGAGGAAGGAGCCGCAGAGCATATCCGTGAGGAATACGGAGATCTGCTTTTCACCATTGTCAATCTCGGAAGATTTCTTGACACCGATCCCGAAACGGCTCTGGCGGCCGCTTCAAATAAATTCATAAACCGTTTTGAAAGAATGGAGGAAAAAGCGCAGGAGGAAGGCAGGGATCTTGCAGATATGTCTATGGCAGATATGGATTCACTGTGGAACGCGGTTAAATAATTCTTCAAATTGCGGCACTTTTCCCGGCTTAATAAAAAATATTGTAAGAAAGTATTGACATTCCGCTTTTTTTGTACTAAAATAAATACTGTATTTACGGGCGTTTTCTGACGGCCGGATAATAACCACAAATTTAATAGGAGGAAAATTATCATGAATAAGCATGAATTAATTTCAGCTATTGCGCAGAACGCAGAATTATCAAAAAAGGATGCAGAAAACGCTTTAGCAGCAACAATCAATGCAATTTCAAAGGCGCTCGCTGAGGGTGATAAGGTTCAGCTTGTCGGCTTCGGTACTTTCGAGATCAGAGAAAGAGCTGCAAGAACAGGCAAGAACCCGAGAACAGGCGAGACTATAGAAATTGCTGCATCAAAGGTGCCGGCATTCAAGGCCGGAAAAGCTTTGAAGGACATCGTAAACGGCTAATCATATCAGACAGAATAATAACTTTACTGAGACGAACTGCCCGGCGGCAGTTCGTCTCTTGTAATATAACGGAGGGTTTTATGAGAATAGATAAATTTCTTAAGGTTTCGCGGCTTATAAAACGCCGCTCGGTTGCTAATGAAGCCTGCGACAGCGGCAGAATTTCGGTAAACGGCAGACCGGTAAAGGCATCCTATGACGTTAAAACGGGGGATATTATTGAAATCACCCTCGGCGAACGCGTAAGCCGCTATGAGGTTACGGCAATTGCGGAACATGTACTGAAAAATGACGCGTCAGCCCTTTATAAGCAGTTATAATTTATCGAATATATTCCCTTCCGGCGCAATATAAATAGTTAAAGAAAGATAAAATTTATGCTGAAGGGGATTTAATGATATGATAAAAAATGAAGCGTCCGCGCAGACAAATCACTCACTTATGCTTGAGGACAGAAGCAAAATGACACTGTCCGGAGTTAAAGAGGTTACCGCATTTTCCGATACCTCCGTCACCTTGAAAACAATGCTTGGTTTACTTCTGATACAGGGCAAGGGGCTGAATATAAGCCGCCTTAATACCGACACCGGAGAGCTGAATGTAAACGGGGAAATTAACATTATGCGTTATTCGAAGGATAAGAGCAGCCGCGGATTTTTTGAAGGTCTGTTCAGATGAATCAGGGTATAAGAGCGGCGCTCATCACAATGCTGTGTGGCGCTGCCATTATGCTGGCATGGGATATTCTTCACGGACTCCGACGTTCATTTTTCCACGGTGTTATTGCAAACTTCCTGCTGGATACCGTATGGTGGGTATTTGCAGCCTCCGGCTTCATCGGCTGCACATGGTATGCAAACCACATGGATTTGCGGGCATTTATATGGGCCTCCCTTTTTATAGGCGCCTTTTTGTATCATATTACCCTGTCGGGAGCTGTGAGAATGCTTTTTTGCGGTATTTTTGATATATTTTTTAAAATAATTAAATTTATTTTTAAAATACTCTTGACACCGGCGGTATTTTTGTATAAAATTCTATTAGTACCGTTTGCAGGTATATGCAGGCGAGGTGTGAAACGAGGTGACAGCCGATGAAAGGAATTAATAATAAGCTTCTTGATTTTCTGGAAGCTCATAAGCGCGGTATTCTGCTGTGGGCTGTACTTCTGGCCTCAGGCGGAATGATTTTCAAGGGCGCTATGCAGCGTCCTCAGATTAATCAGTATAGGGCTGAGATTGCAGATCTTAATGAA
>JBJEFT010000083.1:0-10175 GCA_051874315.1 Candidatus Ornithomonoglobus sp. | reverse complement strand
CCGATCTGGAATAGTGGATGAGCTTGCAGGCTATGACCCTGAAATGGATGAAATGATTTTGTCAGTTACTCAGGGCGCCGGAGGCTGGATGATCGATAATGTATCCATTCAGATTCCTTATACCACGGCGAAGATTCTGGATACAGCGGTATCGGACTGGTCAAAGCTGAGTGATGTAGCTAAGGTAAGCGTGCTTTACGGAGACGAAATCATAGGTGAAACAAAGGTAACATGGGATATTCCCGATGAAAACGATAATATTGTGTACGGCACAACGGAGCTTGACGGAATCCGTGCGAAGGCGATAAAGGCGTCGGTTGTAAAGAAGCTTAAGGCTGACGGAAAAACCGTGACGGCGGAGGATGTAACGCTTTCCTACGGCATGCGCGCCGCTGCGGACGGAGACAATCAGCTTGTTGTATTTATTGATAATTTTGAAAATATGAATGCTCTCAGCGCGGTTTCGTCAACGGGAATTTACGCGGAGCCTGCTTCGGGAACAACGGATGCTGTAAAGGCTATGAAGGTATCCGATAACGGAAACGGAATTTGCGTGGAAGGTACCATTCCTGACTACGCCGGCAATAACGAGTGTATTGTTATAACAGACGGAAACGATGTACCTGCTGCGATAGGATATGCGGCGATTGGGGCAGACGGAAAATATTCTGTCAATATCAGCGGTCTGTCAAACGGCTCATACCGCGCTGCAATGACAAATACAGGCGCGTATGCAGACTTTTCTTATGCGGACGCGGCTTCATTTGAAGCTCTCTGTAAAAAGGTCAGAAACGGTGAGAGTGTTTCAGCGCTCATAAGCGGAGCGGACGCGGAAATGAACAGAGCGATCATCGGAGCGGAATACTTTGATGTATACAATAAGCTTACCGCGGCTGCGCAGGCAGATATCTGCAATCTGTTTAAAGCGGAGCTTTTAAAGAGCGGTGAAACAAGAGCGGCGGCATCAGCGGCGCTCGACAGGCTCATTGTCATGAACTCGGCGGCATCCTCGTTAAGCATTTCGGAGTGGAAGCAGCTCCTTGATGATAACGCGGCTGTAACCGGAATAAGTGGAACGAACGCATACAGCGTGCTGGGCGGCATGACAGATCAGAAGCTTGCATCGGTAAAGAGTAAGCTGGCTGCAAAGAGTGTCACAGAGCAAGGCTTCACAGAGGATTTTGAGGCGTGTGTTATAAATACTGTAATAACAGGCGCGTCGCATTATTCTGAGGTTCTTGAAATACTCAAGGCAAACGCGGATGTTCTGGGAATAAGCGCGGCTATTACCAATGATGCTGCAAAATATGTACAGCAGTATGCAACGGAAAGCATGACAAGCTTAGATGCTATTGCAAAGCTTGTGAATACAGCTATAGAGCAGACCAAATCAAGCAGTAGCTCAAGCGGCGGTTCAGGCGGCAGCTCAGGCGGAGGCAGCGGTTCAGGCAGCAGCGGCGGCAGCTCGGGCGGCTCCGTTGCGGCAGGAATTTCCGGACCGATTTTACCTGTAACTGCGGCAAATACGGTTGATAATGCTTCGACAGCAGCGCAGAGCTTTAGTGATCTGGGTTCGGTTGAATGGGCAGCGGAGGCGATCAACAGTCTCTGCGGCAGCGGTGTGCTTAACGGCTATGACGATAATATCTTCAGACCGCTTGGAAGCATAACGCGAGAGGAATTTGTTAAGATTATCGTAACGGCGCTGGGAATTGACAACAGCGGCAGCGCAGCCTTTACGGATGTGGATTCGTCAAGATGGTCATATCCGTATATCGTAAAGGCGGTTGAGGCAGGAATAGTAAACGGCTATCCCGACGGCAGCTTTGCTCCTGAGGCGCTTGTAACACGTCAGGATGCGGCGGTTATGCTTTACAGAGCAATGAAGGCAAAGGGCATAGAGCTGAGCGCCGCAGAGCCGGGCTTTGCAGATTCTGCGGAAATCGCGGATTACGCGGCAGAAGCGGTGGGCGCGCTCACGGCAGGCGGGATTCTGACCGGCAGGGACGATAACCGTTTTGCGCCGCTTGATAACACCAACAGAGCCGAGGCGGCTGTATTGGTATACAGAGTTATAAAGTAATACTGATGGAGGATACTATGAAAAAAATATTATCATTGATAACCACCGCGGCAATCGCGTGCAGCTGCTTCACGGCAGCTGTACATGCCGAGGAGGGAGTCATTCTCAGCACTGATTTTGAAACGGACGCAGGCGGCTTTAACGTGCGCGGAACAGCATCTGTTGACACCAGCACTGCCGCGGCATATTCCGGCGAAGCCTCGCTTCTGATTGAGGGGCGCGGCGGTGACGCATGGAACGGCGCGGCGCGCGGATTAGGCGGAATTAAGCTGGATGAAACCTATAAGGCTGTGGCATATGTAAAGGCAGCGGATCCGGGCGAAAGCTTTGAGGTTAAAATGAGCTTGGAGGTTACGGACTTCAATGGCACAGCTTATCCGCAGCTTGGCACCGCAACAGTAAACAGCGAGCAGTGGACAAAGATAGAGGGTACATGGAAGGCTGACTACACGGGAAATCTGAATACGATTAATCTGAATTTTGAAACAAGCGATAACGGCATAGGAAAATCATTTTATGTAGACGATGTATTTTTCGCGCTTTCAAGCGTAAAGGCGCCGCAGATCGCGGAGCCTGAGGTAAAGCAGAAGGCTGTCAATTATTCGGGTATTGAGCTTGCGGATGATGTTGTCGGAACAAAGTATGAGACTTCAATCGGCATGATGCAGGCACTGGGAGTTATGGACGGTTATCCTGACGGCACCTTTAAGCCTGAAAAAGAGGTTACGAGAGCGGAATTTTTAACAATGCTTTTGCGTCTGGTCAAGGCGCAGGATATTCAGACGGAAACTACGGCGTTTTCGGATGTGCCTGCTACGCATTTTGCAAACGGCTATATCGGCTACGCGGTTGCGCGCAATATATGCAGCGGCTACGGTGACGGACTGTTCGGACCGGATGACCCTGTTACCTATGCGCAGGCAGTAAAGATGTTGCTTGGAATCATGGGCTATACTATGGTTGCGGAGCAGAACGGAGGATTTCCGGGCGGATATATAAAGGCGGCTGCCGATAATAAAATCAGCGCTTCGGATGTTTCGCAGGATGAGGCGCTTAACCGCGGCAGCGTAACGGAGCTTTTTGCTTCCGCGCTTGACGCGCCGCTGTATATGATTGATTACAGCGACAACAGTATATACCGGGATAAAACCGCTACTATTATTACAGAATACTACGACGGTATCTATGAAAAGGGCTATGTGATCTCAAACAACACTAGCACGGTTTCAAACAGCAAATCCTCGCTTGACAGCGTAAATATTGACGGTGTTCAGTATAAAGTCGGAAAAACAAGAGCGGACGAGCTTGTCGGCTATTATGTGAAGTACATAGCATCACAGCCGGACAGCGGTGACGACGGGGAGCTTTTGTATATTGATATCAACGCCTCAAAGAACGACACACTTGTGATTTCGGCAAAGGATATTGAGGACTACAGTGATTATCAGTATGAATATTATACCGATGAAAAACAGAGCAAAACTAAAAAAGCAAAGCTTGAGCAGAGCTTCAATCTGATTTATAACGGAAAGAATGTTGACAGCGGCTACAGTGATGAGCTGATGAAGCCGGCGTCGGGAGAGATTAAGCTCATTGCAAATGACTCGGGAAATTACAGCACGGTTGTAATAACGGCATATGAATCATATGTTGTGGACAGTGTGAACCGCGGCTTAAAGACCATTTATGATAAGGATAAAAACTCTGTCAAGCTGGATTATGAGTCCGAGAACATCAGCTTTACAGATAAAAGCGGTAAGGAACTGAGCTTCAGCTCGATCGCAGAGGGCAGCACGATCCATGTCGCTGCGCCGCTTGACGGAGATGATATTAAGGTTATTATCACCACATCTAAGGCAGAGGGCACCGTAAACCGTGTTTCACAGGATGAAATCAATATAGACGGAACGGATTATGACCTTGTTGACAGCTTTGCCGATAAATACGGTCTGCCGGAGCTGGGCAAAAATGTAGAGGCATATTTTGATCTTGACGGCAGAGTTATTTACCTCGATGAAAGCGGTGTATCGGGGATGAAGGTCGGTTATATCACAAAGTGCTTCATCGAAGAAAGCGGCGACGATTATATCGTAAGAATATTCACATCAGAGGGTAAATTTGTTGATATGACGCTCAATTCCACAATTACTGTTGACGGAACAAAGTACGGCAGCTCCGATGCGGCGGCGCTGATATCGGATATGTTATCGGAGGAACAGGCCGCAAATGCCGATAAGGCAAAGCACAGAATTGTTCTGTATTCGTCAAACAGCTCCAATAAACTGACAAAGCTTGATACCGCAGTTAATACCGCGGACGGTGAAGATACTATCAAGCTGTCAATAAATATCACCGAAAATGAAACCTTCAGCTACAAGCAGAGCACGGGAACCTTCTATAATAACAATAAGAATCATTTCTTCTCATTGAGTGAGGACGCGATTGTATTCAGTATTCCGGCGGACGAGAGCAATACCTCGGAGTATGAGGTCAAGTCCAAGAGCAGCTTCGGCTGGGCGGATTATGAAATCTATCCGTTCAAGTCCGATACCTCAAGTCTTTTGGTATCGTACGCTGTTGAATTTGCAGACGAAACCAATAACATCGGCACGGATGGTTATGTAATCACTAAAATAGTTGACGGTCTGAACTCGGAGGGCGAAGAAACCAAGATTCTTGAGCTTTATAACGGAACGAAGAAGACCTATGCACTCAAGGAGGATGACCTCTGGAAATCCGAATGGGACAAGGGCACAATTGTACGTATTGCAGTAAACAGCAGAAATGAGATTTCGGCGATTGAGGAGGCAAAGACAAAGGGTACAATTATTTCAGATTATGACTATTCCGGCAAGGGCTGGATATATCAGCGCGAAGGCGGATGGGGCTATTTCACAACCGCAAAGCCGTCATCGGGCATGGATATGAGCGCGATGGTTCTCATTCCGGTTGATAAATTCAATATTGTGGTTTATAACAAGAGGAGTGAAGAATGCTATACCGGAACGGTAGGCGACATTGTGGATTATGTAAGCGATCCTGCGAACTGCACAGAAGTTTACATCACAATGAGCTATGAAAATCCGAAATCCATGATTTGTGTTGTAGACTATTGATGTCTGCAATACCGTCATAAAAATACCTCCATAATATTCGGGCGCCCCGCAATCTATTTGTGCCGGGGCGCTTTTGTTGTGTTTATACAATAAAGGATAAAATACAATATTTAAAATTATGAAATTAAGATATTTTACCCAGATAATCTGTTTATTATCATCATTTATTTAAGAGAGAAAATTTGGTATAATATTGATAACTTAAAAAATCTGTTATAGAAGGAGGAATAGTCATGAACAAGACTATTAAGAAAATTATTGCTTCCGCATTGTGTATTACTGCGTTTGCAGGCGTGCTGACCGGCTGCGGAAGCAACAAATCTGCCGACGGTGTCAAGACTTATACGGTATTTATCGGCGATTCAACGGAAGAACCGTCCGCAGATAACAAAATACTTGCAAGAATGAGGGATGAGCTTGGCTGTGAGTTCGAGTTCGAGTATCTTGCGGGCAATCTGGACGAAAAGCTCGGTGTTATGATTGCGGGCGGAGAATATCCCGACCTTGTAATGGGCGACGCAAAGCTCATACAGGCTGAAGCTCTGATCCCGCTTGATGAGTACATAACAGAGGAGGATTATCCGAACCTTTATGAGTTCCTTGAGCCTGTAAAGAAAAGAGCGGCATATGATGACGGTCATGTGTACATCCTTCCGAACTACGGTGTTTACAGAGGCGAAAAGCGTGACGGCGGCTACTACGGACCGGCATTCTGGGTTCAGAAGAGAGTGCTTGCAGATGCCGGATACCCAAAAATCACAACGCTTGACGAATTATTCAAGATCATTGAGGATTATGTTGCAAAGAACCCGACAACCGACGGTATGCCGACTATCGGCTATGAGATTCTTACCGCGCCGGGCAGAGAGTACGTTATGACCTCGCCCTCGGGTTATCTTTCAGGCTCGCCCAATGACGGCGGTGTAATCGTTGACCAGACAACCTACGAGGCAAAGATTTATGCAAATTCCGAGAATACGAAGAAGTATATTTCAATGGTAAGAGAGCTTAATGAAAAGGGTCTTGTGGATGCCGAAACCTTTACACAGAGCCTGGATCAGTATCTTGCAAAGATCGCATCGGGCAGAGTTGTAGCATTCTTTGACCAGCGCTGGAACTTCCAGACAGCTGAGAATACACTGCATTCACAGGGAATGGATGACCGCCAGTACGCTCCGGTTGTTCCTGTTCTTGAAGAAGGCATTGAGCCGTGGTACAGAGATGACAGCGTTGTAAACGCGCAGTGCGGCTTCGGTATTTCAACCTCATGCGAGGACCCTGAGGGACTTTTGAAGTTCCTCGACAGCATCATGACTGAGGAATGGCAGAAGTATCTCCAGTGGGGCGAAGAAGGCGTGGACTACACCGTAGACGAAAACGGTATGTATTACAGAACAGAGGAGCAGAGAGAAGAGCAGGATTCCAACGACTGGAAGGCAGCAAACAAGATTAACGCGTTCTACGGACTGCTCCCGAAAATTGAGGGTGAGTATTCAGACGGCAACGGCTCCAGCGGCGGTTACAATCCTGATGAATTCTATAACGGACTTTCGGATTACGACAAGGAATTTTTCAGTAAATACGGTGTAAAGACATGGACTGACTTCCTCAATCCGAGACGTGAAAATCCGCCGTACTATCCGGCATGGCAGATCGACCTTGTTGACGGCAGTGATGCGCAGTTTGCAAATCAGAAGCTTACAGACCTTGCCGTTTCCTATATGCCGAAAATGATTATGGCAGGCTCCGAGGCAGATTTTGAGGCGCTCTGGAAGCAGTATACAGATGAAATCTCAAAGGTTAATGTGAAGGCATACGAAGACAGAATAAACGAGCAGATACAGTGGAGACTTGAAAACTGGCAGTAATCCTTATACGCTGTGAAAGGATGTGAAATTTTGAAAACGAAGATAGCCAAAAAGGAAAAGAAACAGGAAAGCACAGGACGCAGCCTGTGGCAGAAAATATCTATTCAGAAGCAGCTGATCTTTATGTCGGTCCCGTTTCTTATTCATCGTATAATATTCAGTTATGTTCCGCTAAAGGGATGGGTTATGGCATTTCAGAACTATAAGCCGTCCAAGGGCTGGTTTGAACAGGAATGGGTCGGCTTAAAATGGTTTAAACAGCTTTTTTCGGACGCTGTATTTATCACCGATATACGGAACACTCTGGCAATGAGTATCATTAACCTGTCGCTTGGATTTATCACCGCAATTGTCCTCGCGCTGCTGCTTAATGAAATTAAAAATTCTTTGGCGAAACGGTTTATCCAGACCGTTTCGTATATGCCCCATTTCCTTTCGTGGGTAATTGTTGCAGGCTTGGTTCAGAATATGCTTTCAACAGAGAGCGGTATTGTAAATGATATTCTTCTGAAGCTTGGAATGACTGACCGGGCAATTCCGTTCCTGTCGGAGCCGAAATATTTCTGGGGAATTGTCGGTGTATCCAATGTATGGAAGGAAGTCGGATGGAACACAATCATTTATCTTGCCGCGATGAGCAGTATCGATCCTTCCCTGTATGAGGCGTGTGAAATGGACGGCGGCGGAAGATATATGAAGATGCTGCATATCACGCTTCCGGGTATAAAGACAACATTTATGATGCTGCTGATCATGAATATCGGTCATGTTCTTGAAGCAGGCTTTGAAATTCAGTATCTGCTCGGCAACGGTCTGATATCAAGCGTATCTGAAACGATTGATATTTACGTTCTGAAATACGGTATTCAGATAGGAAACTATTCGCTCGGTACGGCGGCAGGTATCTTCAAGAGTGTGGTAAGTATCATACTCATAGTTATTGCGAACAAGCTCGCCGGCGAAGAAAACAGACTGATATAAGGAGGTGCTCGGTTTTGAAAAAGAGAAGACATAAACCGATCAGTATTGAAAATATGATTTTTACAGCGTTTCTGACTGTTTTTATGGTTTTGCTTATGGTGGCAACGCTGTATCCGATCCTGAATACGCTGGCAGTATCCTTTAATGACGGTCTTGACACTGTCCGCGGCGGAATTTATCTGAAGCCGAGAGTGTTCACACTGGCGAATTATGTAAGCATTTTCAAAAAGGGCAATATGCTTACGGCGTTTACCGTATCCGTTTCAAGAACGGTGATCATGGCGGTTCTTGACGTGTTCTGTACAGCGATGGTTGCATATACGCTCACCCGTAAGAACTATATTTTCAAAGGCTTTATCACAATGGTATATGTTCTCACCATGTACTTTAACGCCGGACTTATCCCGGGATATATGCTGAATAAGCAGCTGCACCTTTTAAACACCTTTGCAGTTTATATTCTTCCCGGACTTGTAAGCGCGTTTAACCTGATTGTCGTGAGAACGTTTATGAAAACAATTCCCGAGAGCCTTGTGGAATCGGCGGCGATAGACGGCGCGGGCGATTTCAGAACCTTCTGGTCGGTAATGCTCCCGCTTTCGGCGCCGGTATTGGCAACGATTGCATTGTTCAGCGCAGTAGGCGCATGGAACTCGTGGTTTGATACATTCCTGTACAACGGCTCATCAAAGAACCTCACAACCTTACAGTATGAAATGATGAAGCTGCTCTCCGCGACCATGAACCAGTCATCAACAAACGCGTCGGCAATGGCGGCGAAGGGAGAAGGCGCAAGCGGTTTGCAGACTCCGGTATCAACCCGCGCGGCAATTACGATTGTCGCGGCGGTTCCGATCCTCTGCGTATATCCGTTCCTGCAAAAATATTTCGTGCAGGGCATGACGCTCGGAAGCGTAAAAGAATAATCCAGTACATAAGACAAATTACAGCCGGCATATTGCTTGCCGAGCCGTAATTTGTCATAGTAATAATAATTTTATAAATGAGAGGAGAAAAAACATGAAAACAAAGAAAACACATGAATTTCCGGAAATCAGAATCACAAAATTTGATGCGAAAGACATCGTGACGGTATCCGGCGAGCCGGATCAAACGGCGCACGAACAGGCGGCGGCTGCATTAACAACACTTGGTGTTGCAGATGCAAACAAGATCACACTCACATTCTGAGGAAAGGGGAAACGAACATGAAAACAATGAAAATTATATCATTATTAACCGCTGCGGCATTATCTGCCGTATCATTAGCAGCTGTAGTAACGGCATCCGCTGCGGAAGGGGATGACCTGATTAACATAGGGCATATGGAATATGCCGGAGCTGACAATATACCCTATTATTGGTATGCTAAAACCGACGGAGATGCGGCTGATGCGACAAGTGTAGGACGTTCCGAAGAACAGGTACATGGCGGTACATATTCATTAAAGGTGTCTGGCAGAAACAGTGTGAACTCGGGCGCAGGAAACTATTTTACCCAGCCTGGGGTTGGCAAGAGCTACAGAATTACCGCATATATTTATCCTACTGTAACAGATACCTTCTACTGCAGAATGTCAAGCAGCTATTGGAAAAATGCGGGTATGGCAACGGGCGAATGTATTGCTGATCAGTGGAATGAAATTACTGCTGATGTAACATTAACTGAATGGGAGACAGGAACATTCCACATATATTCAGCTAACTCCAACGCTGATTTCTATGTTGATGATGTTTCTGTTGTAGAGCTTGCGGATACTCCGACTGAACCGTCAGATAAGATTCCGGCGATTTCAACCCGTGAAGGAAATCTTCTCAGCGGCAAGACATTTACGGTGGCTGCCGAGGGTTCGGTAACAACAGATTCGGACGATACCTACGAGTATTATTCAATGGATTATACCGGCGGAAATTCATGGTCGGGTCTCGCTGTTACAAATATAGGCTCGGATATTGAGGAGTATACAGAGTATGAGTATTCCATGATGATCTATAATCCGTATGATGAGGGTAAGAATTATCAGGCTAAAATATCAACATGGAACGGCAGTCACGCAGAGGCTCCTGTAATATATGTACCGGCTAAGACATGGACAAAGTACGAGGGTACAATGATTGTAAATAACC
>JBJEFT010000082.1:0-2599 GCA_051874315.1 Candidatus Ornithomonoglobus sp. | reverse complement strand
CCGAACATTCTTGAAAGAACAATATATGTCTCCTGGAATGTGATATTGTTTTCCGGATTGAAGTTGTTGTCATCATCACCCTCAAAAGCGCCCATTGCCGAAGCCTTTGAAACGTAATCCGCATACCATGCATCCGCTGCAACGTCATTGAACTTAGTTGATGAACTATCAGTTGCGTTGAAGGCTCTTACAATAATTGTTGCCATCTGCGCTCTTGTTATATTGTCATTCGGCGCAATGAGATCGGTTGTTACACCGTCCATAAGACCGACATCAACTGCACGCTGCAAAGCCTCGCCCATTTCGCCGTCCGGCATATCTGAGAAAGCCGAAGCTGATACGCCGATTCCCATACACAGCGCCATTGCCGCTGCGAATGATAATACTTTTGTTAATTTTTTCATAATTTTTAATTCCTTTCCGAATTGTATTTTTTTGTTATCTGTATTCCGATAGCTATATTATACTACATTTTTTTGAAATTGTCTACATTTTTTATAAAACTTCTCAAAATAACTTGCTTTTTTATTATGTTTTGTGTATAATATTTTATGGAATAGGAAGAAACTCCTCAGAAAATATATGGAGACATATGGCAGAAAGGAATTTTAAATGAGATATAATATTGCCGGCATAATTGTGGATATGAATGTGCGCTATCCGCGTCTGAGAAATCAGAGCAGAGCTTATGAATACCACGGTGACCGTGAAACTAATGTTCAGATAAGGCTCGACGATGAATTTTATCAGCAGAGACTTATTGAAAATCCTCATCTTGACTATGAGATGATCGAATACATATGGATGGGATCGGAATTTTATAATGCTCTTGTTCATTTTAACGGAATGCTTCTTCATTCCTCCTGCGTTGTTTACAACGGCGAGGCGTATCTTTTCAGCGCGCCCTGCGGAACAGGAAAATCCACGCATACGCAGATATGGCTTAAGCGTTTTCCGGGGGCTTATATATTAAATGATGATAAACCGGCAATACGTCTTACCGATAAGGGCGTGTACGCATTCGGAACTCCGTTTTCCGGAAAGACAAGCCAGAATGTAAACGCATACGCGCCGATCAAGGGAATATGCGTTATCGGGCGTGACACGACAAACCATATCGAGCCTATCGAGCCGGACGACGCGCTGTTTAATATCATGAATCAGACAGTCCGTCCCGTGGGTGAGGAGGAAATGGGAAAGATGCTCACAACGCTTGACACCGTTTTAAAGCAGGTACCGGTATACCGCCTGTACTGCAATATGGAGCTTGAAGCCGCTGAGGTTTCATATAACGGAATGAATAAGTAAGCGGTATAACAGACACGAAAATTATAATAGCAAAGGGGTTAATAAATATGATCAAAACAAAGAAGGGCTTTATGCTCCGCTCGGTTGCAGGCAGACACGTTGTTGTCGCTGTAGGCAAGGCGTCGGTCGACTTCAACGGACTTATAACACTTAATGAAACGGGTTCATACATATGGGAAAAGCTTGCAAAGGGTACGACCTATGACGAGCTTCTTTCGGATATGCTCACAGATTATGAGGTAGATGAAAAGACAGCGCGCGAGGGAATTGACGGTTTTCTTAAAACCGCAAGGGACGCGAACCTTTTAGACGAGGACTGATATAATGAACCTGATAGTAAATGTCGATAAAAACTGGGCGATCGGTAAGGAAAACAAGCTTCTTTTTCATCTGTCTCAGGACATGAAATTCTTTAAAAATCATACGACAAACAATATAATTGTCATGGGCAGAAGGACTCTTGAATCGTTTCCCGGCTCAAAACCGCTCCCGAACAGAACAAATATAGTCCTCTCACGTCAGCCCGGCTATGCGCCGGAGGGCGTTACCGTGTGCAATAACGGCGGCGAGCTTGCGCTGCTTCTTCGTGACGTCAAGGAGGAGGTTTACATCATAGGCGGCGAATCTGTTTACCGCGAGCTGCTTCCCTTCTGTGACACGGCATATGTTACAAAGGTAGACGCCGCGGCAGACGGCGCGGACGCGTTTATGGTCAATCTTGACGAGCTGACGGACTGGAGGGTGGATGAAGAATCCGAGGAGCTTGAAGAAAAAGGTCTTAAATTCAGATTTGTTACATATAAAAGAAAATAATATAAATGGCTGCGGATGCTTGCAGCCATTTATTTGTACTATCCTTTATTAAATATAGATTTTATTTTGTGAGCAGATATACATCAGCTTGGTATATTGCCTGCGCTGTACCGCAGTATTGGCAGTTATATATTTCTGCAAGCTCACCGGGAACTTCCGCTCCCTCATCTACAAGCAGTACTGCTTTACGGAATTCATTAATATCACAATCTGCGAAATATTTTATGTTATCAAACGGATACGCTTCGATTGTGTAGAGTTTGTAGGTATCGCAGTATATAGGCTTTTCCTCCTCATAAAATGCGATTACATTAGAGAGATGTTCTGTGGCATTGCCTGTCGTTTTCATAAGATAGGCGTCACAGTCAGAGTATTGTTGAACAAACTCCTTTGTTATATAATTTTCGGCAATTATGTATTTGTTGCGTAATACACCATCATAATTGCTTATTCCTCCGATAAGAATTACAGTGAGAAA
>JBJEFT010000081.1:0-2607 GCA_051874315.1 Candidatus Ornithomonoglobus sp. | reverse complement strand
CTGTTCATAAAGATATATAAAAAGGAGGACGAGGTAGTCCGTTCGATAGCCTCCGGCGCGTCTGTGCTCATAGGCGGCGCCGCGCTGCTTTTTACAGGCTTCAACGGAATTTACGATTTATTTCTGCTTTTTACGGAAAGCATAATATCCGCTCTTATGTATATTGTATTCAGAAAATCAAGAATAATTGCATCGGATTTTTCTGACAGAGGCAGAATGACAGCGGAGGAATACATAAGCGCGGCGATAACAGTAGGCGTTATAATCGCGGGACTTAACGGAATAAGCATCGGACCGGTCACTCTGACAAGCGTATTTTCCGTTTACGCAGTGCTTATAACAGCGCTTAATTCATCTCTTGCGATTGCGGGCTGCACGGGGCTGTGCATCGGATTTCTGGCGTCAATGTCCGGCTCATATGCGGTCATCATGATGGGTGTTTACGGTCTTGGCGCGTTATTATCGGGCTTTATGAACAGCTTTAAAAGAATAGGCTGCGCAATAGGGTACATATGTGGGACAGCGGTCACGCTTATATACATAAAAAATATTTACGATGTACCGTTAGGTATGATAGATACGTTTATAGGTACAGTGTTATTTCTGCTGACGCCGAATATCGTTCATGAATATTTCAGAACATTTTTCACAAGGTCAATGCAGGTTGAAGCGGTAAGTCCCGATCTGCGTATGAGAGAGTATCTCGTGATGCGTCTGAGGAAGGCGGGAGAAGCGTTTTGCAGTCTGCATGAGTGCTTTATGGCTGTTTCGGAGGGAAGGCTTAAAAAGTATTCCGATGATGTGGGTGTGATACTTGACGAAACTGCCGAGAGAGTATGCAAGGACTGTAAGCTGTGCGGAAAGTGCTGGCAGACAGATTTCAGAAGAACATATAAAAATGTTCTCGGACTGATAGGGATCATAGAGAAGGACGGCAGTCTTAACATCGATAATGTGCCGGAGCATTTCTGCGACAGGTGTGTGCGCACGGATTGGTTTATATATGAGATCAATCATGTGTATGAGCTGTATAAGCGTGATGTGCTGAGAAGGTCGGATGCGGTTGTAACGAGGAATCTTATTTCCACCCAATACGGTGAGCTGAATAAGCTTTTCAACGGTATGGCGGGCGATATTGAAGATGGCTTCAGATTTCTTGAAACAGAGGAGGAAAAAATTGTTGACGGTCTTGATAAGCTCGGAATAATACCTTATGAAATCAGTGCAATAGAAAGCACAAGCGGAAGCTGTGAGGTATATCTGAGGCTTCCGCCGGTTGTAAGACAGAACGCAGTTGAGGGTATAATTTCCGAGGTTTTAAAACGTCCTGTACGCTTTGAAAGAACTGAGGATGGACTGAGCAAATACGTTTCAAAACCGGATTTTGTCGTTGAAACATCTGTACTGCAGCTGCCGCAGGAGCATTCAAACGTAAACGGTGACAGTGTTACGGTGTTTAATGCGGACGGAGGAAGATTTTATGCGATAGTTGCGGACGGAATGGGCAGCGGCAGCGAGGCAAAGTATGAAAGCACGGCAACCCTGCGGCTGCTGACAAGCTTTTTGAAGTCCGGCTTCAGTGTGAAAACCGCGCTTGGAATTTTAAATTCAGCGCTGTGTCTTAATATGGGTAATGAGATGTTTTCAACGGTTGACCTGCTGTGTATTGACCTGTACAGCGGAAAGGCTGAACTTTATAAAATAGGCAGCGCGGAAACGGTTGTATTAAACGGTGATGAGGTGAGGGTGCTGTCCTCAAACAGTATTCCGGTCGGTATACTTTCAGATATACGGCTTGACAATAGAAGCATCAGCCTGAATGAGGGTGATGTCATACTCATGCTGACGGACGGTATAACAGAGGCGGGATACGCGGCATCACGGACGGAATGGCTCAGAAATATAATAATTAAGCCGTTTGAAAGCATGGACGAGCTTGCAAAGGAGGTTATGGATACTGCCCTTGCCAAAAACAAAAATGTTGCCAAGGATGATATGAGTGTTATCGCGCTGAGAGTAATGGGGGCATAAGCTGCATTAATTTACCATTAATAAAACAGACGTCACAGGATATACTATTATTGTGCAGGGAGGTTGTGAAGCAACGGCGCCGGGAACGGAATATAGACGGCGGACTGCACTGAAAAACCATTTCTATTATCATGGTTCAGCCGAAACGGTCATAGACTCGGTGACGGCCGGATCATAGAGTATTATCCGGGAGGACACACAAAATGAGTTGTAGTTGTAATCCGAACAGGAGCATCAAATGCACAGTGACACAGTGCAGAAATCATTGTAAGGATGAGGATTTCTGTTCTCTGTCAGCCATTGAGGTCGGAACCCATGAAGCAAATCCGACAGTGGTAGAGTGTACAGACTGTACTTCATTCCAGTTGAAGTAAATGTCAGTCAAGAACGGCTTGGTTAAGCCGTTCCTACATAGGCGTACGGTAATGGAAAATAATAAATTTGACATTTCAAAAAAAATGTGGTATTATTTAAAAAATACCTCATTTTTTTTGCTTGGCTCCGAATTATATAGTAAATGAATAAAGTGAAGTGAAAATATGACCATTGAAGACAGAATTGCACAGTCACAAAGCA
>JBJEFT010000080.1:0-2614 GCA_051874315.1 Candidatus Ornithomonoglobus sp. | reverse complement strand
TTGCGCCCTTAGGCAGCATTATCGGGAGTCCCTGACCGATATAGTCCACTGTTGTGAACAGCTCAAGCTCTCGTCCGAGCTTGTTGTGGTCGCGCTTTTTAGCCTCCTCAAGCTGCTCAAGGTGCGCGGCAAGCTCATCCTTTGTCTTAAAGGCTGTACCGTATACTCGTGTGAGCATCTTATTGTGCTCGTCGCCTCTCCAGTATGCGCCTGTTGCCGATAAAAGCTTGAACGCCTTTACCTTTGAGGTGTAGCGCACATGCGGGCCCGCGCAGAGGTCTGTAAATTCGCCCTGCTTATAGAATGAGATAGGCTCTCCCTCGGGAAGCTCGTTTATGAGCTCCTGCTTATACGGCTCATCCTTCATAAGCTCAAGAGCCTCGTCTCTCGGAAGCTCAAAACGCTCAATTTTGAGATTTTCCTTAACTATCTTCTTCATTTCCTTTTCGAGATTATCAAGGTCCTCACGGGAGAACGGTGTTTCGATATCAAAGTCATAATAGAAGCCCGTGTCGATCGGAGGTCCTATTGTGAGCTTCGCCTCCGGGAATAATCTCTTTACTGCCTGTGCGAGAATGTGTGATGCCGAGTGTCTCAGCGTCTGAAGTTCATCCATTTCTACTGCCATTTTTTACTACTTCCTTTCGTGTATGAGTGTGTCTGCCCAAAATAAAAACTCCCAAGCAGACAAATTTAATCTGCTCAGGAGTGCATAAGTCAATATATACACGGTTCCATCCTGATTGCGCCAATAGCGGCGCCACTCAATTTATCATTAACGCAGATTCACGGTGGTTTTACTGAGACTTTCGTCCGTTCCTCCACTGCTCCAAAGTGGTTTTCACTCCATGCCCTCCGCAGGAATACTTACAGCCGCGATATTCCCTCTCTTGCCGGATTTATGCCGGAGCTACTGTCTTTTTCATAGCATTTAATTGTTATCAATATTATAACATCGGTATTTTATTTTGTCAAGCATAAATTTACACATATCTTATAATCGCGATTATAATTCCCAGTATCGCTCCGGCGAATACCTCCATGGGGGTGTGTCCCAAAAGCTCCTTAAGCTTCTTTCCCGTTTCGGCAATATCATCCTTGCCGATACGCTCAACGATCTTATTGAGAATTACCGCCTGCTGTCCCGCGCTTCTGCGCACACCGGACGCGTCATACATTACAACGATCGAAAACGCCGCCGCTATTGCAAATATAACGCTGTCAAACCCGGCTGTAAAGCCCGCCGCGGCCGCAAGCGACACGGTAAACGCAGAATGTGAGCTTGGCATTCCGCCCGAGCCGGTCAGCCTTGTAAAATCAATGCGCCGCTCTATTATAAATACGATTATTACCTTCAGTATCTGCGCCGCAAGCCACGACAATAACGCGGTCTGCAATATGCTGTTTTGCGCAAGCTGTAAAAGATAGTCCATTAAACTCCGCCTTTATTAATTATTTCTGTTTATGAGATAGTCGGTAAGCTCCGTGAGAAATTCAGCCTTTTCACCGAATATTTTCAAGGCATCCTTTGCCTTTTCGGAATACTCCCTGACAAGCTGCTCCGACTTTTCAAGACCGACTATTGTCACATATGTATTCTTTTCCATTTCCTCATCAGAGCCGATAGGCTTGCCGAGCTCCTCCTCGTTTCCGACAACATCAAGAATGTCATCCCTTATCTGGAACGCGACACCGAGATTTTTTGCGAATGTGTCGATCGCTTCAAGCTGCTCTTCATCCGCTCCCGCCATAATTCCGCCTATAACACACGCCGAACGGATAATAGCGCCGGTCTTT
Organism: Candidatus Ornithomonoglobus sp.; assembly: GCA_051874315.1. Taxonomy (GTDB): domain Bacteria; phylum Bacillota; class Clostridia; order UBA1381; family UBA1381; genus Ornithomonoglobus. Next base: position 817 of record JBJEFT010000080.1, on the reverse strand, counting down.
AAAAGATGAATATACTGCAGATCGGAAAGCTCAATTTTTCTGCCCTCAGCCGCGAGGTCAACCACCTGTCCGCCTATCATGCCCTCCGTTCCGCTCGACTCTGCAAGAACGGAAATCGCTTTCATTGCCCTTGCCGGATCGGCATAGCTTTCCGACGAAACGACCTCAAACGCCTTATTCAGCAGAGCGTCACCGGCAAGGATCGCTATATCCTCACCGAATTTAATATGGTTTGTAGGCATACCGCGGCGAAGGTCGTCATTATCCATTGCCGGAAGGTCGTCGTGGATAAGCGAATATGTGTGTATCATTTCCATAGCGCACGCGAACGGCTTTACATCCTCCCACGAGCCGCCGCACATTGCCGCCGCTTCAAGCATAAGTATCGGTCTTAAACGCTTTCCTCCCGCAAAAAGACTGTAGCGCATCGCCTTATATATAACAGCCTGCGGATTTTCCTTTTCGGGAAGATATTCTTCAAGCGCGGTATTGATAATATTTATTCTGTTCTTTAATCCGGCTTTTAATTCACTCATTCTTCAACGCCTCCGAAGTCCTCCTCTGTCATTGAACCTTCCCCGTCGGCTGTAAGGATCTTTACCTTTCTTTCAGCCTCGTCCAGCTTCTTCTGACAGCTTTTAGCCAGTTTTATTCCCTTTTCAAAAAGCTTCAGCGAATCGTCAAGCGATACGTCGCCCGCCTCAAGCTGTGTTACCACCTCTTCAAGCTCCGCCATTGAAGCCTCAAATGTCTTGGTCGCCATACTGATATTCCCCCTTATTTTACTATACAGTCAACATCGCCGTCACGCAGCTTT
>JBJEFT010000079.1:0-2614 GCA_051874315.1 Candidatus Ornithomonoglobus sp. | reverse complement strand
ATAACAGGTAGTCAGACAAGTGAAAACGTATCAGACACGCTTACGGTCACAGTTAAGGATGATTCGGCTATATCGTCGTATTCCGTAAAAGGTGTATTTTTTACAAACTGTGTGTCTGATATTAATGATGCAGAAAGTGTTGATGGAATAATAGTTGACGTCCAGAGCCCGGAAAGCGGCTGCTGTCTTGTAATAAAGGCTTTGGATAAATACGGTGTTACCGTTGCGAGTGAAACAGCAGTATTGGATTTAGCGGAACAGGGAGTACAGGAGATTAAAACTGATATGCTCTTAAAAAATGCTGTTATGATCAAAGCATATATTGTAAATTCAGATAATGAAATTGTGACGGATATATATAAAACCGATAAGGGAGAATATAAAAATGTGCCTCTTGTATCGGACTGGATAACGGGCGCAAAATCAGGTCTCGGAATGGGTGCGGGAATAATGACACCGCAGGGCGCGCCTTATGGAGTTGACCCGGAATTGGTTGATGTATCGGGTCTTAATGTGAGCTATACGTATGACAACAATTATCCGTTACCGGCAACAGACAATGCGCTTTGGTATAAGACGGGCGCGTATGCTACAGGCAACAGCAGCGGAAATAACAGTATTTATGCCCGCGACGGAGCGGACTGGGAGCAGAAGGCGCTTCCGATAGGCAACGGATATATGGGCGGTATGCTGTTCGGACTTCCGGATAAGGACCAGATCCAGATCAATGAGGAAACCTTCTGGGCGGCGGGCTATAGAGGAACACAGACATCTGTTAATCCGGGTACAGTAAACAAAAACATGAGCGAGGGCATTAACGGCTATATGAGTGTCGGTAATATTTTTGTTGATTTTCATATGCCTCAGGGTACCGTGGTTAATAACTACTACCGTGATCTAAATCTTGATGAAGGTGTTGCTCATGTACAGTATGAGTATGACGGAGTAAAGTACAGCAGAGAGTATTTTGCTTCTTATCCAAAAGAAGTGCTTGCGTTCAGATATACAGCTGATACGGACGGCACTCTCAATTTTGACGTTAAGCCTGTTTCAATGCATCCGGGCAATGTTACTGTCAATGACGGCGAAATTACAATAATCGGAAAGCTCAAGGATTCCGAACCGTATTTATCCGGCGGCAATGCCGCATGGAACCAGGAATCCGATCTGGAATACTGTACAAAAATAAAGGTTATAGCGGATGATGGCACCTTAACTGAAGGTTATAACAGCGTAAACGTAAGCGGGGCCACAGGTGTTACAATTATTGTTACCGCGGCAACGGACTATGATCCCGATCAATTTGAGCTTACCACGGACGGGTCTGTTAATATGGAAAAAACTCCGTATAAGAACACGCTCGGCGTTGCGGCGGCAATTAACAAGGCAGAGTCAAGAATGAACGGCGCTGCGGCTATGTCATATGCGGATTTGAAGGCAGAGCATATTGCGGATTACAAGGCGCAGTTTGACACGGTTAAATTTACGCTGACTGATGATGATGAAATCTGTATGACGCCGACAGACGAATTGCAGTCCTCATACAGCAAAGCGATAGGCACAATGACAAATGCGGACGGCACAACAAGCGTTTCATATGACAAAGCTGCTTACAATAAACTTGACAAGCATCTTGAGGAACTGCATTATAACTATGCGAGATATATGATGATCTCATCCTCGCGCTCCACAACCATGCCCGCAAATCTTCAGGGTAAATGGTGCCAGTCAACGGCGGAAATATGGGGCTCGTGCTACTGCATTAATATCAACATGGAGATGAATTACTGGTTTGCCGGAGGAGCAAACCTATCGGACAGCGGAAAATCGCTTATAAACTGGTTTAAGTCACAAATTCCTGCCGGACGCGTGACCGCGAGGAATATGTATAAGGTTACACCTAAGTCATATAAATATGAAAACGGAGAAATTACCTTCACTGACAGCGTAGAAGATAAAGATGACGTGTTCATCATGCACACAAAGCAGGCGATTATGGGAACGACTGATCTCACAGGCTCTTTAAGTATTCAGTCTGCGGGCAATACTGCGTGGCTCATGTATAATCTTTGGGATCTATATCAGACAACAGGAGATAAAAAGCTGCTCGAAGAAGATTTATATCCGATAATGCGTAAGGCGGCAAATTTCTATACTCAGTATCTTTACACAAACGAAAGAAAAACCACTACAGATACAGAAAAATATCCCGACGGCTATTATTACACATCATGGGCAGGACGTTCACCGGAACAGGGCCCGACACATGAGGGTATAAAATACGATTTACAGCTTATAGCGGGAATGTACGATTACACGATCACTGCTGCCGAAGTTCTTGGCGTTGACGAAGATAAAGCAGCGGTATGGAAGGAAATCCGCAGTCACCTTGAGCTTCCTGTAGAACTGGGAGATGACGGACAGATTAAAGAATGGGCGGAGGAAACTGCTTATAATACTGACGCAGCCGGAAACACGCTGGGTGACCCCGTACACAGGCATATTTCACATCTTGTGGGATTATACCCCGGAACTCTCATAAGCCGCGATACCCCTGAATTGCTGGAGGGTGCAAAAATCGTATTGCAAAAGCGCGGCGATGATTCCACCGGAT
>JBJEFT010000078.1:0-2614 GCA_051874315.1 Candidatus Ornithomonoglobus sp. | reverse complement strand
CATCCATTATCGTTCCATCTCCCAGAACTGAACGCTGTATGGGGGCAGCTCGCTGACGCCGCCGAAGTCGTGTGTTTTGCCGGTCAGAAGGTCGACCGCAAGACCGCAGCCGGCGTCAAAGTGGCACACAGCCGGACTTTCGTCCGCGTTGATCGCAACCAGAACCCGCTCATTATCTGTTTTTCTTTCAAATATACAGTGCTTATTCTGTAAAACAACCGAACGGAAGGAACCGTTCTGCAATGCGTCGCTGTTTTTAAACGCGTTTGCAAGCTTTGAAATAAACTCGGTAAGCTCTGTTTCCTCCGGCTTTTCAATACACGGACGCAGCGCCGGATCACCCTGGCTCTTTTCACCCTTAACGCCGAACTCACTGCCGTAATATATACACGGAAAACCGGGCATACCGAACATCATGCCGTATACAAGCGGAAGATGCCTTTCGTTTGTAAGTACGCTCGCAATCCTTGTAACATCGTGATTATCCACAAAGTTTAAGAGGTGCTGCCCGCGGCACATACACCAGCTTTCGCTTCCAAACAATCTCTGAACCGAGTGGACAATCTCAAACATATTCATTGAGTTGAAGGCGGAAAACAGACCCTTATAGCACTGATAGTTTGTGCATGAGTGGAGCATTTCGCTGTTTACTCTCTGTGAATAATCGCCGTGGAGAAGCTCGCCGATAAGTACAAATTCCGGCTTTAGCTGCTCTGTAAAGCTGCGGAGTGTTTTAAGGAACTCCGGCGCAAGGCAGTATGCAACATCAAGCCGCAGTCCGTCTATATCAAATTCATCGACCCAGAATCTGACCGCGTCAAGCAGGTGCCGGACAACATCGCCGTTATATAGATTGAGCTTAACGAGGTCGTAATTGCCCTCCCAGCCCTCGTACCAGAGTCCGTCATTGTAATTGCTGTTGCCGTCAAAATTTATATTGAACCAATCCTTATACGGTGAATCCCATCTCTTTTGCAGAACGTCCACAAAAGCCCAGAAGCCGCGCCCTACATGGTTAAACACACCGTCAAGGACTACCTTTATACCGTTTGCATGAAGCTCCTTTACAACCGATTTAAAGTCATCATTTGTGCCGAGTCTTGTATCGATTTTAAAGAAATCCCTTGTATTATAGCCGTGTGTGTCCGACTCAAATACAGGTGAGAAATAAATTGCATTGCAGCCGGTTTTCTTTATATGCGGAATCCATTCCTTGACCTTTTCAATTCTGTTTACCGGTATACCGTCATTTTCAAACGGCGCCCCGCAGAAGCCTAAAGGATATATCTGATAAAATACGCTTTTAAATGCCCACATTTATGTTTCCTCCTGTTTTACTATATGCTTTTCGCTAAGTTTTCTATATATTATACCACAGAAGCAGTAAAAAAGCAATAAAATCCAAAACAGCTTTTTCGATTATAATATAATGAAGGTTACTATTCAGCTATATAGTGATGAGGCAGTTCTATTACCAGTCCGCTTTTTACTATATAGGTATCGGTTGTTATCGGAGGCGCATGGCGGTGAGAAGGGTGCGGAGCGCCGGAGATAATGACCGATACCTGTATAATAGCTGAATAGTAGCCACGAAACCGAATAAATTTTATAAAATTAAAAAAAATACTTGCTATTTTGATTGAAATGTAGTATAATAGAAAGAGCGATGGGCGAGTCCGTGCGATTTCGTACCGTGAACCGTGTCAGATGGGGAACCAAGCAGCACTAAGCGGAGCGCGGAATGTGTTACGGGTCGCTCGCCCGGAGCTATTTTAACATTTACAGAATACCGTATTTCGGTCAACTCTATAAATGCTGTCCGCCGGAATGCGGACATTTTTTGTTTATAATATTACGAAAGGGAGCGCAAAGATGGCACATCAGGCGATATACCGTAAATGGCGTCCGATGACATTTGATGATATAGTCGGTCAGAACCATATTACAAAGACGCTGAAAAATCAGATATTGTCGGGTACTGTCGGGCACGCTTACCTTTTCTGCGGAACGAGGGGAACCGGCAAAACCACCTGCGCAAAGGTACTTTCGCGCGCTGTGAACTGCCTTCATCCCGTGAACGGAAATCCGTGTAACGAGTGCGAGGTGTGCCGCGGGATTATCGACGGCTCAATCATGGACGTAACCGAAATGGACGCCGCTTCAAACAACGGTGTTGAGGATATCCGTGATATTAAAGAGGATATTAACTATGTGGCTTCCAATGCCAAGTACACAGTATATATTATAGACGAGGTCCATATGCTTTCGACAAGCGCGTTCAACGCTCTGCTGAAAACTCTTGAGGAGCCGCCGGAAAATGTTATATTTATCCTTGCCACAACCGAGGCGCATAAGGTGCCGCAGACTATTCTTTCACGCTGTCAGAGGTTTGATTTCAGAAGGATAAGGAACGAGGATATTATTATCCGCATGAAGGAAATCGCAACAGCGGACGGGTATAATATAACAGATGATGCCTACAGGATGCTCGCGCAGCTTGCGGACGGCTCGTTAAGAGACGGTCTCAGCGTTATGGAGCGTGTTATCTCGGCAAGCGGCAGCACGGTGTCTGCTGAGGATATTGTAAATACTCTCGGCATTTCAACACAGGATT
>JBJEFT010000077.1:0-10264 GCA_051874315.1 Candidatus Ornithomonoglobus sp. | reverse complement strand
CGTAAAGCCGAAGGAAAAGAGCGAGCCTGCGCCTTTCGGAAAATATTTTCCCGCAAGCTCTTTGAACGGACTGTTCTTTGACGCGGGGTGCTTTACCCATGCAACATCATCTCGGCTTTCAAGATATTTTACAAGCTTTTCGGCGGTTGCAGTCTGCTTTTGTACTCTTTCTGAAATTGTATCAAGCCCCTGAAGTATGAGATATGCGTCAAAGGGCCCTAAGGCTGCGCCTATAAATTCAAGATAAAAGGCGCGCAGATGAATATTAAGCGGCCCCTTGGGGTCAACCTCATGCGGTGAACGTCTGTTTCCGTTTCTGTCCTTGAGCTTGTATGATTTTTCATAAAACTGAGGAAATTTTTCGGGTTTATATGTAAAGCTGCCGCCCTCAAGTATTATGCCGCCTATAACATTTCCGTGACCTCCGAGAGCCTTTGTTGCCGAATATATTACGATGTCCGCGCCGTGCTTTAATGGGTTCAGAAGATATGGTGTGGCAACCGTATTGTCAACAATAAGCGGTATACCATGCCTGTGGGCAATTTCGGCAAGGGCTTCAATATCGTAAAGCTCCGCGTTCGGGTTGCTTATGCTTTCAATGTAGATGCCGCGGGTGTTTTCGTCAATCTCCGCTTCATATGAGGCTGGGTCAAATCTGTTCTTCGAAAATTTAATATGCGCGCCGAAGCGGGGGAAGAAGTGTGAAAAGGAATCCTCCGAGCCTCCGTAAAGAGAGGCAGCGGCAACTATGTTGCCGCCTCCCTCGGTAAGCGCGAGAATCGTATAGGATATTGCCGCCATGCCTGAGGACAGCGCAAGCGCGGCATGGGCGCCGTCAAGCTGCCTGACTCTTTCCTCAAGTACTGCAACCGTGGGGTTTCCCACTCGCGTATAAATCGCATCATCCCTTTCCATTGCCCACAGAGCCTCCGCTCTGTCCGTACTGCCCAGGTCAAACGCCGCGGTCTGATAGATCGGCACGTTTACGGAGTAGTTATGGTCTGCTGGATCATATCCGGCTCTTATTCTTAACGTATCAAAATCAGCCATAGTATCAAGCCCTTTCTTATATTCTGTATTCCGGCTCCGGCTGGGCGCTTGCCATATGGAAGCGCTCCAGAATGCTCTGCCGCAGCGCGAGGAACTCGGTTCCGCCCCTGTGGCGCGGATGGGGAAGCTTAACCTCCAGTATTTCGCTTATCCTGCCGGGACGCGGCGTCATAACGACGATTCTGTCGGAAAGATATATCGCCTCGTCAATATCGTGCGTTACAAGTATCATTGTAGCGTCATTTGCCCTTTTAAGCTCAAGCAGCTTGTCCTGAATATCCGCTCTTGTAAAGGAGTCAAGCGCGCCCATAGGCTCATCGAGCAGAAGGATTTCGGGGTCGTTTATAAGCGCTCTTGCTATGGCGACGCGCTGCGCCATACCTCCGCTTATCTGATGTGGGAACGCCTTTTCAAAGCCGTTAAGACCTATCATATCAATGTATTGCGCAACCTTGTGCTTATTTTCCTTATATACATGACGCGCCTTCAGACCGGCAGCGATATTCTGCTCAATGGTGAGCCAGTCAAACAGGCTGCCCTGTTGAAACACATAGCCGCGGCTGGGGTCAGGTCCTGAGATCTCCCTGCCGTCAAGCAGCAGCTTTCCTGCCTGAGGCTTATCAAGTCCCGCTATAAGTCGCAGAAGCGTTGTTTTACCGCAGCCTGAGGATCCGATCAGAGAAATAAATTCGCCCCGCTTTACTCCGAGACTTACATCCTTTAATGCCTCAACGGTTTTTTCCTCGTCCTTATATATCCGTGTAATGTTTTGTATCTCCAGAATTATATCACTCATTTTACAAGCCCCCTCTGCCAGCGAAGCACACGGGCTTCAATCAGACCTATGCCTTTCATTATAAGGCTGAAAAGAATTGCCATAATTATAATTGCCGCAAATACCTTGTAGTACGCGCTCCATACCTTTGAAGCGTTTATATAATAGCCGAGACCGCCCGGTTGTCCCATCATTTCCGCCATGACAAGCGTGGTGAACGCGAACGCGTTCGCGGTGGAGATGCCGGTGAAAATCTGTGGCATTGCGTGAGGAATTGCCACATGGAATACAAGATAAAAATTCTTGCCGCCAAGAGTTCTTGCAGCCTCAAACTGCGCCCTCGGAGTGCTTTGTATTCCCGCCGCGGTAAGAGAGCCTACGGGGAACCACGCGCAGATTATTATGAGAAATACCGCGGCGGAAAACGGTGTCGGAAAGAGCGTTAACGCGAACGGCATCCATGCGACAGCGGGGATAACACCGCATATGTTAAGTACCGGAGAAACCCAGTAATATACCTTCGGATACCAGCCGATAAGTATTCCCGTTCCGACACCGAACAGAACTCCAAGCGAGAAGCCGACTACAAAAAGCCTCAGTGAATACAGCGTGTTCTGCGCGATGAACGGTGTTTCGATAAGAAACGCCTCGATTATTCCTGCGGGACCGGGGAAGAACGGCTGCGGAAGAAGCTGAAGCTTTGTGCCGGTGAGGTCCCACAGCGCGAGGACAATGCCCACGGCAAAGCGAAACGGCGCGCGTTTACGGTATTTTTTCCGCTTGTCCTTATCGGATAATGAATATATTCCCAAAGCAGTGTAAAATATTACAAGCGCGAGCAATACAAGTCTGTAGGTACTGTTTATATTAAGCGCGATACCTCCCGCGCTGTATGTCTTGATTTCCACCGCCTGAGATATCTGGGGTACTACAGCATTTTCCGCTATTGCGGCTATAAAGCCTGCCACGGAAAACAGAATTGTGAGAAAAAAGCTCAATTTAAGCGGAAGCCGCCTCTGCTTTTGCAAAGACGGCGTTCCTTTATTGGCAGATATACTCAATTAGATCACTCCTCGTTAATTACTTGTGTCAACATCCGCATATGCCTTTTCGGTAAATTCAGCCGGGTCTGTCGTCAGATAGCCGATATCGTAAAGAGCCTGCGCAAAGTACTGTACATCATCCTTTACATTGTGCCTATCCGCTTCTCTGTCGGCGGTTGACGGGTATTCATAGCTCTTGATAAGATCAACCGCAAGCTCCTTATCCTCGATTTGGGCATATTTGCCGCTGATTATAATATCAACAGCTTCCTCAGGATTTTCGCTTATCCAGTTCTGCGCCTTCTGATATGCTCTTAAGAGAGCGGCGATTTCATCAGGATTTTCCTTGAGAAGCTTGTTTGACGCGTAGAGGAAGCAGCAATACTTATCTCTAAATGCCGGATCGGTTGCAAGGTCAAATATAATCTTTGTCTTGCCCTCCTTTGCGGAAACCGAGCCGAGCGGGTCCCACATAGCCGCAACATCAATTTCACCGTTGTAAAGCGCTTCAAGCTCCAGATTGCCGTCTGAGAACGGGAGGAAGGTTACCTCTCCGTCCTCAGCGAGAGCTGAAATACCTGCATTTTCAACCCATACACTGGCAACCTGATGAGGTGTTCCGCCGATTTCGTCAACACCGATCTTCTTACCCTTCAAGTCCTCCGCTGTTGAAATATCCGAATCCGGAAGTACAACGAATTTTATACAGCCGTTATGAAGACCGTCCACAACGCTTACGTTAACGCCGGATTCGATGGATGGGAAGAACTGGAAGTCACCGTTTACTATAGGAATTGTTCCGTTGTTCAGCCCGATTTTTCTTGTTTCCGTATCTGCCGAAATAAGGTTTACGTCAAAGCCTTCTTCAGCAAAGAAGCCCTTTTCATAGGCTATGTATATAGGAGCGCCGCAGAGCGAGCCGTCCTTGCCCGGTATATCAACCTTTCCGTATTTATACTCTGTGGAGGCTGAGTCTGATTGGGAGGTTTTGGTTGTCTCTGCTGATGAGTCAGCTTCCTGTTCGCTGCTTGCGCAGCCTGTAAGTCCTGCCGTAAGTCCCAATGCGAGAGCAAGGGCAAACGCTGTTGTTCTGATGTTTTTCATAATGTTTCAATCCTTTCAATATTTAGCTTCTGAAAAAACAAGAGACTGTTTCAGCCGCGTATCGCGTAAGCCGTAACAGTCTCTGATTTGTTCAGTCAACCTGATATATTTTTGTTTCTGACGATTTGTATTATAGCACGGTTTGTTTGGTTTGTCCAATACATAAAAATTAGAATAAGCTATAGTATCAGACTATAACATTTTCAAGATATTTTTTCACTTCATCAATATATCCGCGCCTGATATTACATTATAAAGAGGTTTCATGGAAGTAACGCTGTCCCACACCATTATTTTGTAATCGGCATCTGCCGGAATCTCAAGAGTGATGCTTTCAGAGCTGTCAGCACCGACAGAACGCATTTCCGAAAGAATTGCCTGCTGCAATGTTCCGTAAGGGCTATACACTGCCGTTACAAATTGAACCGTGGTACCGTTGCCTGTATTGTTTTTTACCGTGGCTTCAACATGAGTTTCATCTGTTTTTGATACATCTACAGTAATATCGTCAGCGGGTTTCGGAGCTTCCGCGTTTATTTTACTCATATTCATTGCAAACCAAAGATTCACTCGCTCACCGGTGAATGAGAGTGAATAGATTCCCGGTTCAAGCTCACCCGTATCCGCATATGAAACACCCATATTGATCGAGCTCGAAGCGGACTCAAGCTTTGCGATCCGTATCTGATTTGAAATGCAGTCAAGAGTTTTTGTGATTTTACCGTTTGTAAGAGTTACAATGTATCCTCGCCCGGTATACTCCCTTATAAGCAGATTCAGTCTGTAGTTCGCCTTTTCGGGAATATATATTGTCTTTGAAATATCTGAGGTTGTATAGAAACGGTAATTTTCATTAAAGGTAATAAGCTCACCAAAAGGCTTGCCTGTGCCGTTATAATTTTCGGTCATTGTTGTATCATCAATATACCAGCCTGTACTATGTTCGGATGGATTATCAACCAGCATGTCCGCTGTATAAACCGTGTCGGTATAAAGGTCAGCATTGATTTCTCCGCCGTTATCCTCGCTTACAAGCTTTACCGCGTATAGGTCGGGAAGCCATTTCTCGCTGTTATAGAACGTGATGTCACCCGTATAATCTTCACTGAGGGTGATGTGTGATTCATGCATCATAAGACCGGATGTTGAGAATGTATATTTGCCGACGGGCAGAACCGATACGGCGCTTTCGGTATCGTTTTCAAATGTAATCTGTATATCATTTGAGTTGCCGCCGATGTAATACAGTGTGTATTCACCCTTTGGTAATATGATCCCGGTTATTGCCGGTTTGATATTGTACTCGCCGCTGCTGCCATAGCCTATATAATTTACCATAGAGCCTGTGTAGGTCTTTGAAATTACCGAGCTGTCCGAAGCGGAGGCGAACAGGGCTTTGATGTCGTCGCTTAAGCCGTCCGCAAAGGTGTATGTGTTGTCATTCGAATTGGAACGCGCATTCTTTGTGCCGCTGTTGTATTTCTCAACGTCAAAATACTTTGTTCCGGCAGAATGACCTGAGGAAGTACCTGTGTATGTATATTCATTTATTGTGGTATCAGGCGCTTCTGTGGGCGGAGGGGTTTTGTTTCCGTCTTCAAAGTCTTCATCCATATTATATACATAAAGCTCATGTAAAGACCAGTAATTTGACGATGCAGCGCCTGTCTGGCATATTTTTATATAACGCGCATTCTGACGAACGAAGGTTATTTCTGTTTCCCCGATTTTACCTTGACCGGAGGCAACGCTGTCTCCGAAATGAACGCCGTCCTGCGATACATATACCGCGTAGCCTCGAGGATAGTCGTTTGGCGATGAGACTGTATCAAGCTTAAGCTTGTTGAATGCATATACATCACCCAAATCAAGCAGATACCATTCGCTGCCTGTTTGGTATGAGGAATTCCACCTTGAAGCAGGATCGCGGTCAAATGCGTTGGAAGCGGAGCTGCTGTTATGTGATGCGGATGCGCTCCATCCGGCGCTTGGGATCTGATAGAGGTAATCGAAAACGAAGCTGTCTATATCCATAAGGTCAGCGCTCTCATCGTTGTTTGTGCGGAAACGGAAAATAACATTCTGTGTTCCGCTTATCACCTGCTCCAACCCGCAGGTTATTGTCCGCCATTCTCCGTTGGTGTCGGGGATTTCTATGTTCTGAATTGTTTCTCCGCTTACCAATCCGAGCGCAAGCTCAATGTGCGATTCCTTATAGCTTCTTACGGTAAGAGTGATTGACTTTGCGCCGTCCTCAAAGCCGACACCGTCATACTTGACGTAATCCTGATCGTCACATTCTGTAATATATTTAATATCATCTTCCTCAGCAATGCTTACGCCGCCAAAGCTTGAATATTTTTCTGCTTCAATCGGAGTAAAAGCGCTCATTTCAGCGGTAACCGGAGGAACGTCAATGTCATCGGGCTTTTGGGGGTCTGCCGGAGGCTCGCTGCCGGGCTCGCCGCTTGTTATGATGTGGATCCCTTCGCTTGTTACCGTATCGTTGTATTGAACGGCAAGCTCCTTTGTATAGCCTTCACCGATACGTTCAAACGAATATTCTGCGCCGTTGATCGTTACGCTTATACTGTCGGTGTTTTCTCCGAAATTATCCTCCAGATAAAGTGTTCCAACATAAATATCATTTTCAGGCTTGAATGTTATATCCTTGTTCTGATATACTGCGCTTTGGGTTGTCGCGGATTCAATGCAGCTTATTGTACCGTATCCTTCGGGAGAAATATAAGCGGCATTTGTCATTGTATGATTCATTTCAGGCAAAAGAATCGGCTCAAGCCAAAGCTCCTTGCTTGCAGCGTTTCGGTGATAGCCTATAACATCATAATAATTTCTCCATATAGTCGGGATGGATATATACTGCTTATCTCCGCTTATGCCGGTAGCTGCATAGTTTGCCGTTGCAACAGCGGGAAGAATATCAAGAGGATGATTGAATACATAGTTTCTGTTTTTGAACTGTCTGTTGTATGAATCCTTCTGGAGTGCTTCATACTGGTTTTGTCTTTGTGTGTTCAGAAGCAGTCCGCCATAGTGGGCTAAAAGGTACGGTGTCCATTCATCATAGGTGCCGTCAGGATAGCCGAGTGTCTTATATAATGGGTGATAATATTCGTCAAGACAGTCAATTACATAATCAGTTTCCTCCTGTGTCCAGATTTCGCCGAGCTTCATGTGCATTGCAAGCCACTGACCGGCAAAATAGGATTCGGATATTCTTCCGGTCGGGAAATTTTCTGTAAGATACTTTTGTCTGTAGGATTCAACTACTGTATCATACGCTGATTGATATCGGTTCCCAAGCTCTGTTTCATTCATTTTGTCGCAGAGTATTTTCATGATTTTATATGCAACAGCTGAGACGCTTGTGTTAAAAGCATTCGGATCGCCGCCGGCGTCATAAGAATTTTCAGAGCTTATAAATGTATATTGATAATCCGGATCACCATATTTCGAAACCTGATCGAAAATTCTGAGCCCCGCCTTTTTCATATACGGCCAGAAATAGTTTAATTTATCCTCATCACCTGTCTGCTGATAGGTTTCATATATCGAAATAATAAATCCGCAGTTAAGGTCCACCCATTTGTCAACATTTCTGTAGTCCGTATGTTCGGTATCATCCCACGGCACCAGCTTATACTTTACAGATGTATCGGTCATGTAATTGAAGTCATGATGAATCTGACCGTCGCTGCGCTGTGTTCTTGCCCAATATTCAAGCTCCTGCCATGCAAATGCGGGAATAAGATTTCCGATAATCTGACGTGCATGCCACATCTGATCCATCGTTCCGAAACAGGTCCATTCGCCCTCGGCGAATGCTGTGCGTCCGTCTGTTTTGTATATGGAGTTGTTGCTTATATTTGCGAGGGAATTAAGACATTGGTTCACATACCAATCAGGAATGTTTGAGGCGCGCATCCTGTTTACAAGTCCGTCCGCATTGCTTTTCAGGGTATCGAAATTATCCAGACCAAGCTGTGCAATATCTGTGGGATCGCTGTATTTTCCGAGATAATACGCGCCGTCCGGATCCGAATTGTCATACCATGCAACTACGAATTTAATCGTCTTTGTTTCATTGACGTCAAGCGTTACCTTAACGGCAGTTCTGTTTTCAACGCCGGATGTGCTGTTGGAGCACTCACCTGTGCTGAAAAATTCATTTCCGCTGCCGACTGTTGGCGCTGATGAAGCGCTCTGCGCAAAGACCGCCCATTTCGGCGAAGTAAAGCCTTTACCCTCCACATATTCCGCTCTTCCGGAGGATATATCCCAAAGGAGTGCTGCCGCAGCTTCAGCTTCCGTACTGTTGGTATTGGTCAGCGTCATCTCGTAAAAGGCATACGGCATGCTCATATTGTCGTAGTTTTCGCTGTCAAGCGGAGAAAATGCCGTCATACTGATACTGATCCCGTTTATTGTGCCGAAATTGACCATATGCTCCGGCCATATTGCGTCATCTTTGTATCTTCCGTCTGCTTTGACTGCTGTCAAGGTATCTGCAGTTTCGATTTTTCCGCCTGAATTTGAGTAAAACTGAAAGCGGGAATCTCCTACTACAGCATAGTCATTCTGGTCTGCTGGCGGCATCGTAACAGCAGCGAAATTGCCTTTCATTGCATTGTACTTTACAGCTCCGGCGCCAAAGCCTCCGAGCGGTGTTCCTGTGGTTCCGTCGACCGCTTCAAACGAAATGTCACTCATAGCAGAAAAATCTGCAAATGAAACAGGCGCAGAAACAGCAAGCACTGCAAGTGCTGACAGTATACAGACAGAACGTCTTACTGCATTAATAATTTTCACATTTATCATTCCTTCCTTAAAAGATTTTGGATATCTGATAATAAAATTGTACTACAAACAGCCATATAAAAATAGTTGTTTTTTATTCAGAATCAGTCAAAAATCACACAAAAAACGCGCGGATGCTTTCATACATCTGCGCGTTAAAGCGTTACAGCTTATAATATTTCTCCATATTATTTCTGAATTCTCTCGGTGTTATTCCGTAAATATCACGGAATACACGATTAAAGGTACTCTGGCTTTCAAAACCTGAATTTTCGGAAATGACTGTAAGACTATCCTGTGTGGTTCTGATAAGCTTCGCTGCATATTCAGCCCGCAGAGCCCCAAGATATTTTCTGAAATTCATCTTTATTTTCTCGGAAAAAATCCGGGAAACATAGCTCCTGCTTATAGACAGTGCTGCGGCAACAGTATCGAGAGTCATCGGTTCCGTGAAGTTTTCTTCTATATATTTTACTATTTTATAGCTTATATCCTCAATGGGAAATGGTTTTTTATGTGTAAGCGTAAGACGGGGAAGCAGGTTAGAAAGAATAATAACAATCCATGCCAGACGTATATCAGGATTTGCGTTTTTGTCAATCGCATTGAAGGCATATTTTACATCGGGAGGTATTTTTTCCTTCTCAACAATCGGATTTTCAGGTATAACATTGGATAAATCGGAGAAGAACGGTCTGTAAACCTTTTCCGAGCATATAATCAGTACTGCATCTACAGGAAGAGGCTCTTTTGTTTCGCGTAAATAGCTGTGATTTACGTTCGGAAAAATAACAGCTGCCTCGCCCTCGTTCACACTGTACGGTTTATTTTCAACAATGATATGCTGTGTGCCGGAACGCATATACAGAATTTCTATATCTGAGTGTATATGCGTGCCGAAAATAACCTCTTCAAGATTGTTTTTTACCGAGTAGCTTTGTCTGCGTATTTCATAGAATGTAAGCATAGATTTTCTCCTCAGCTTCTTTATCATAAAAGCGGATTGTTAATGGGGCAACATTTAATATTTGGGCGGTTTCGCCGACTGTGTAAATGTATTATAATACTAAACAATAAAAAAGTCAATAGATAAATGAGGTTTTTACTATTTTTCTTGAAGGCCTTATATTATCGCATTTTTTAAGAAAAATAGTAATCATTTTCATCAGTAAAAACGGATAAAAAATCACGAAAAACACGGTTTTCACGACTGTTTGTATGTCAAAAGTATGTCAAAAAACAAAGTCATATAACAGCGTAGGTATCACAAATACATTCGCAACTGTAGGAGTTTGGCTAAATTTATACAAAGCTAACGACCCATAAGGGGTGGTTAAGTGGTAGCTTAAATTATAAGGGGTATAAGCAACTCTTTGTAAATGGCATAGTTAAGCCTTAAAATATAGGAAAACTATTAGTTTAAGTTCTTAAGTTTAATAAAGAGTGATTTATTGAACTTAAAATAGCAATTTAT
>JBJEFT010000076.1:0-2630 GCA_051874315.1 Candidatus Ornithomonoglobus sp. | reverse complement strand
GACGGTGATCTCAGCACCTACTTTGACGGAAATCAGAACGGCTGGGTACAATACGATTACGGAACACCGTTCAAGATCAGCGAAATAAAGCTTGCGGCAAGAAGCGGCAGCGGAATGCCCGAGCGTACAGTCGGCGGCACGGTTCAAGGCTCAAATGACGGTATAACATGGACTGACCTGTATAAAATCACATCAGCCATTCCGTCTGATACTTATACGGCAATCAGCGCAAGTCAGCTTGCCAATAATAAGGCTTACCGTTTCTACAGATATACAAACCCAAGCAATATGACAAACATTGCGGAATTTCTTATTGAGGGTAGTATTTCGGATGATATACCTGAAAATGACCCTGTAATAAATGACCTTGCAGAGTTTACCGATAGCTTTGAGAGTGACAGTAACATTTTCGGCGCCGATAACGGTCTGCTTGATTCTGACGGCAATAAGGTGTTCGCGTCAGAGCTTGACCGCTTCGGCAACGTATTCGCTCCGGTTAAGTCAACAGCTTCCGCAGCGCTTACCGCTCCTATTGAGCTTACAGACAAGGATTTGTTCCGAATGACCTTCACGATGTTTGCAGGATGGGAGAATAACGGCAAAGACAACACCTTCAGAGTCAAGGACAAGGACGGAAACGAGATAGCGGCGCTCTATATGACAGGCGGCGGCTATAACTTCAGTGAGATAAGAATAGGCGGAACAAATGTTCTCGGCACGCCTACGATCTCACAGAGCCGCAGCAACCCCGGCACAAGCAAGGCCGGCGCAAACGGCTGGAATGCAAGCGGTCAGCCGTATGTAAACACAGTGGGCTATAATAAGACGGTTGAAATTACAATCGACGGCACGGGCAATGTGTCAATTTCAGCGACAGGCGGTATGGAGGACACTGTCGTGACCGGCACGCTTACAACACCTGTATCAATCGGTTCAATAGAACTTACGGGTGACTATAACTCAGCAAGAGAAAGAGTTGTTTCCTATGATGATCTTGATGCCGATATTATAAGCTATAATACAGCATTCTCGCCTCCTGTCCAAACAGAAGCGCCGATTATCCCCGATAACGGCGAGCTCATAAATCTAAGCTTCGACAACGGAGATTTAACAAGCACTTCAAGCTACGGCAAAGCCTCCGGAACACCGCAGTTTGTAACTGTAGATGATAAACAATGCGTACAGCTTGACGGCACAAGAGCGACAGCAATAACGCTGACTGACGCAAACGGCAACGCACTTTTGACCGGGCAGAAAAATATTACAATATCCTTTAAGGTCAAGCCGATAACTACAGCGACCTCATGGTGGTTCTTTGCGGCGCCAAACGCAAATGCGCAGACCTATCAGCAGGAACAGTATCTTGGCGCAATGACTAACGGCGGCACACTCACGGTTGAGCGCTACAGCAACAGCGGCGCAAGAAGTACAGCCGCAACGGGCGCATATACAGAAAACGCATGGAATGACGTTATGATTTCCGTAGCCGACGATTCAACAACCGTTTACATAAACGGCACGGAAACAAGCACAATCGCATCAACAGTAAATATCGCCGATATGCTCGGCGCGTCCTCAGTCGCATATATAGGTCTTGCAAACTGGGGCACAGGTGAATTTGCGTCTGGCTATCTTGATGATTTCGTAATCAAGACAGGTGCGGCAGTTAATCCTCTCGGCAGCCTTGACCTCGGCGACACATCGGCGGTAACGGAAAATATCATGCTTCCTGAGGATCCCGGTATCACATGGGCGACCTCCGATGAAAGCGTTGTAACGGCGTCGGGCGTTATTACAAGAGCGGATGAAACAAAGAGCGCATATCTTACGGCAACAACAGTTTCCGACGGCATAACCTACTCAAAGGACTTCGTTATTACGGTTGTGGGTAAGGCAGCCGCAGCGGATACCTTCACCGCATATACCGAAAACGGCTCGATCAAGTTCACAAGCGGTTACGGCGCGTCCACACCGTACGATATGTATATCGCGCTTCACGATGACAGCGGTAAGCTTATAAGCGTTAAGAAAAATCAAGCGGAAGGAAGCTTTGACGGACTTGAAAACGGCTCCTATAGGGTATCCTGCTATATATGGGACAGCATGGCTGCAAAGCACACAGCTGTAACAAAGACAGTCAAGGTTTCTGAAGAACAGGAAATGGGCGCATATCTCTTTGCGCACTTTGCGGGAAATGAAAGCTCACCTGAGCATGAGCAGATTTATTTCTCGGTTTCAACCGACGGAACAACATGGAAAACCCTTAACGTGGGTTCACCGGTGCTTACAAGCACAGTTGGTGAAAAGGGTGTGAGAGACCCTTATATTCTCCGCGGCGAGGACGGAAAATTCTTCGTAATAGCAACAGACCTGAGCATATATTATCTCGGTATAACCCAGGGCAGCAACAAATGGGGCTACTGCCAGACAAACGGCTCACAGAGCATTGTTGTATGGGAAAGCGACGATCTTGTAAACTGGAGTGAAGCAAGCCTTGTTAAGGTCGCAAAGGACAATGCAGGCTGCACATGGGCGCCGGAGGCGGTATATGATGCAGAAAAGGACGCATATATGGTTTTCTGGGCATCAAAAACATCGGATGACAATTATTCAGTACAGCGTATGTACCG
>JBJEFT010000075.1:0-10336 GCA_051874315.1 Candidatus Ornithomonoglobus sp. | reverse complement strand
TCACAAATATATTCTAAATCCGAATTATCGGATTTGCCGATCGAAGATTGAATACGTACATTTATGTTATAGTAATTGTTTTGCACAGTATTGGATTCGATATTCAAACCGGAGCCGATTATCCCCATAATAATCTGAACAATTATGGACAGCAGCTTTAATCTACGGTCAATATTCCATTCAGAATTTGAGTGTTCGGGGACAGGAATATGATATTTTTCGACAAGACTTAATAGAGTTTCGTATGTCTGGACTGGCATGATTCTATTTTCATCACGGATAGCAGAAAGTAAATCATCAATATTTAAACTTAGTTCCTTGTGGGTAAAGTGGCTAAGTTCTTCATGGGTAAAATGCCCTAATTGCATGAGTGTCATTATAATCACCTCACTTTCTGAGATTGATTATAGCACAACAAGGAAGAAAATTCAAGTAAAACAGCATAGGAGGAGGTGAGAACAGTGGAAATTCATGAAATAAACAAGAAAATAAGAAAGATTGAACAAATAACATTGGAAGTTATGGAGGATGCTATAAGCCACAAAGAAACGGGTATCTCTACAGTTAATTTGGCTTTCCTTGCAGAGATTATTCCGTTTCTTGCGAACATGAAAGGTCGGTTTATTGAATGTCATCCACTATCATAAGTCCTATTATCTGGTCAATAAACACGATAAGTTCTTCAATCTCAAACGAAGGATTGTTCAAACTTGAGGTTTTATTCATTGGGAATGATGCCACATCTTTTAAATAGATGTATTCCATGGCGCCGGTAGCACTACTATTTACAACTGGAGAGCCGATGATACCTCCTGCGCTTGTTAAAATAAACAGCTTTTTACTGTTTACAAGTGCTCGGTTGTATGAATCCAGACAAAAAGATTGTTTTTCAGTCATATAATCACCCCCTCTCTGGGATTGATTATAGCACAGCAGGAAATAAAATGCAAGACGGAATAGGAGGAGGTGAGGGAGAGAATGGCAAAACGGATATTAGTATCAGCGGTTACCTCTGCATTAACAGTAATCGTACTGCGAATTATTGGTGAAATAATGACATAATGCAAGGCATGACGAAATATGTAATGACCGCAGTTATGCCGGCAACGGCAATATCAACACCCTTTGACATAAGCAGCTCATAGAGTTTTTCACGATAAGCAAGCCGGGAGCTATCGGGATATTCAAAACCCGATGCAGTCAGATGTAAAGATACAGATGTATCAAAAAAGGTTGCCTGTATATACCCTGCATCCGCAAGGACTGACAATATATTATGTACCTTGTATGGTGATAGACCCTTTATTGAAAAATCGTTGCTTAATTCAATAAGCTTTGATGGATTTTCTGAGGCTTTGGATATGAGAAATTTAAGCACCTTGTATTGCTTACGAGTTAATGTGGTCATAGTATAACAACTCCTTCACCGCAATTATAACACACGGTAAAGGAAATATCAAGAGAAAAACAGCATAGGAGGAGGTGAGAGCAGATGTCAGACAATAGAATTCATAAAATAACATCAGTAAATACGGAAAACGTAGTGAAAATAGTATTGGCTGTTGGAAAAGGGACAGAAGAATGCCCGATACACAACGTTATCCAATACTGGACTACTGACGGCAAATTCATCGGAGAGCGAAATACATTGGAAGAGCCACATGATTATTCGTACAGTAAAAAGGAAAATGGCGGCTTCGGTATAACCGTCGTACCGGTTTAGGCAGACGGTTATACCGAAAATCATCTGCGTTGAAGTTTTCTCCATTCCTCTGTCTCCAATTCAGCGGAAATCCAATAAACCGTCAGATTAATAATGGATATTAAGTCGGTAATATCTTTTTCGGTGAATTGGGGTGTGTAATGAGTGTGGTCATTTCCAAGCCAGACAGCTCTTTTAGCCATTTCTTTGATATTGACATTGTCGATGTCTTCGGAAATGCAATTACCGAGGAATTTTGCTTTTATAGCGTCGGCTTTTTCGGGTTCCTTATAAATGAGATAGTCTTTAATAAGGAATTCAAATGCTTTTCTCAAACCCATGCCGACAAGCTCATCAAGATTCAATTCCTGAGCGGACACGGCTTGTTTATAAATATTGATAAAAGAAGTCGAAATTTTTTCTATATGTGCGGGAAATACAACATCCGGCGCGGGATATGGCAAATAAGAAACTTTTGTTACACGTGGGAGTGCTCCTTTTATAGGCTCAGCACAAAACGATACTGAATAAAATTCATCGCAAGCAGCGCATTGGCATATGGAAATAACGCGATATTGGTGATCCACTTTGTTAGGATGGCGAATATGGTTATAAACAATGTTGGGGTGCATTTGAAGCCTACACATCGGACATTTGTTAGGAAATCCGGAAAATATAATAGTTTTGCCATAATGATCGATTTTAATATCCATATAAAATCACAACCTTTCTACAGTGATTATAACACAAAAAATGATAGAAATCAACAAAAATCGAAATGAGGAGGTGAAACATATGAGTACGAAGCCTATCAAGGACATAGACACGGCAATCCGTATTTATTACGCGTGTCCGGAAATGGACAACAGTCAGATAAGAGACTTATTCGGCATTGTGGCGAACAGCACTATTGCAAGGTATAAGAAGCCGGTACTTAAGAAGCAGGCGGAGGACGGAGTAAAAACGATGTGCGCCAATACAGTCAATACCAAGACAGCCTATGAGGTGTGGGGTATAGATGTGGCGGACCTTGAAAAGAGGCGGGACAAGCTCAAAAAGTTAGGGCTTGCCGGATAGGAAGGAGGACAGATAATGGCATCAATGCATGCACAGATTTTGAAGGAAAAGAAGCCGCTTAACAAGTACAGATGTAAGGATTGCGGCACACCGCTTCACTTTGTAAATAAAAAGTGGTGGTGCAACCGCTGTATGAAGGCGGTCAAAATCGGCGGAAAGAGGTTATCATAGTGGACTGGCTGAGTGTACTTATTACCGTCTTAATTATCGGCGGAGCCGTATACATAAGGTCGGCGGAAAGTGACCGCCGTGTTGAAGCCGGGCAGGCGCAGAGAGAAGCCGCGAGGGCGGCGGAAGATAAAGAGTTTGACTTCATTATGCGTATGCGCATCGAGCTTGAAAGAGCGATGAATATGCCGGTCGGGGTTCATGGCGAGCAGCGGAAGCCGATTCGCAAGGCGGTAGGGCTGTTCTCAGATGAGGCGGCGCAGGAGAATGTGAGGTGAGACAGATAAAAAGCGAATGGAGAGTTACAAGTCAGTACATAGGAGACAACGAGAAAATATTTCAATTATACCGTTTGCGTGATGTGAATGAAGTAGACCACAGCGGAAACCGTGAGTATGTGAGCGGTATATTTGGCAGCCGTGAAGCTGCTGCAGAACTCGCCGACAGGCTGAACAAAGAGGCATAAAAAAGGACGCTCACAGGAGCGCCCGTGGTATACTGTGATACCAAACATCCAACAACGTTATTGTATCACAGTGTACCTCAAAAATCAAGTATTAAAAACGAAAACGTTTGCGGAAATTCCGAAACGTTTCGGAATTTGGAGGTATTTATAATGGAAAATGAAGCATATGTAGCGCCTGAATGCGCTAAAAAGGTTGTGAATTATTTCTGCAACTGCATCAAGTTTGAAATGGATATACGTCATACAGGCGGTATGAGAGACACGCTTAATATGATGGCTCGGCGTCTGTCAGATTTTTCAGACGCTCATACAAAGGCGATGGACATAAGACCTGTCGAGGGCGACTGGAGAATATTTGAACCGTTTGCAAATAAGCGCACCCGTATTCCGTATCACTTATGGCATTGGCTGTACGCATTCTACGGCAGAACAGTAGATTTTAACAACAACATCAATAGCAAGCCGCTTGATATTTATGACAAGCTCAAACTTGAGTTTATAGAACATTATCGGTTTTGCAAGCAGGATGAAAAAGAAACGGCGCAAATTCTCAAAAGAGAACGCCGCAAATTCTCCAAGCTTGCAAGAGACGGTAGATACAATTATACAATATCATTACGCGATAAGAGCTTTTCAGAAATATTCACCGATGAAGAGTTTGATAAGGCGTACATAATATTTTGCAATTTGTTCTTTAAACAATTTTATGATAAATGTCACGATAATTATTAGACAGCCGCAGCCGCTTTTCTCATAGGGGTACGACAGGGCATAGATACATGTTACCAGGTAATAAAAGCCGCGGATGATGCTGATAGAAATTCGGCAACGTTTCCGAATTTGAGGAAAGATTGTTCACAGGAAAACCTGTCAATGATAAACAGATAACAGAAAGGAAGTAAAAAATTATGGAACTCAATGTAAGATTAAACGCAAAGGATGTACACACGGAGGGCGTGTTTGACGCTCTGGAGAGATTGTGCTTATGCTTTAAGCCGGAGGAGTTCAGGCATGCAACCATAGCTCCGCCGAAGGAAGAGGATAGCGCTGCCAATGCTCCGGTTCAGCAGACACCCCCTGCTCCGGCACCGAGTGTTCCGACAACCGCGGCACCGCCCGCGGGTTCAGCTCCGGTTCAGCAGATGCCGACCGCACCGATAACAGGTGCAATACCCACTGCGCCGCAGACAGCGCCGTCCCAGAGCTATACAATACCGCAGATCGCACAGGCGGCGGCAGTATATGCGGAGACCTCCGATGCAGCGCGCAGACAGGTCTTAGAGCTTATAAACAGCTTCGGAGCACACGCGCTTAATGAAATACCGCAGGATAAGCTCGGTGCGTTTGTGACCGGCTTACGGGGACTGGGG
This sequence comes from Candidatus Ornithomonoglobus sp., assembly GCA_051874315.1. GTDB lineage: Bacteria > Bacillota > Clostridia > UBA1381 > UBA1381 > Ornithomonoglobus. The sequence goes on along the minus strand of JBJEFT010000075.1, from coordinate 5,553 downwards.
GCGCGTATCTGATGCCCGATGTACATGCAAAGAGATTCAGTCCCTCGGCATCGTGTAAATGGCTTAACTGCCCGGGCTCTGTGATACTGGAATCAGAGTTTCCGGATAGGGAAACGGACTATACGCGCGAGGGTACGCTCGCGCACTCTATAGCAGAGCTTAAGGTCCTGAAGCATTTTACGACGATGAATCAGAAGATGATCAACGCACGAATGAACATACTGAAAAAGGATCCTCTCTATCAGAACGAGATGCAGGGTTATATGCTTTTAGAGCTTGACGATGAAACCATAGATGCAGGATCCGCGACGGTTCTGTCAAACAAGCTTTTACAGCTTTGCAACGGAGCAATTTATACCGAGGAGCATGAGGTCATCGAAATACACGACTGCAAGCTTAACGCTTTTATCGAGTGCATAGAGGGTCTGAACGGTCAGCCGGTTCTCGTGTTTTACAACTTCCAGCATGACCGGGACAGAATTTTAAAAGCCTTAGCAAAATCGGGGCTTACGGTGAAGGTGTACCAGGGACCGGGGGAAGAGCAGGAATGGAACAGCGGAAAAATAGACGTGCTGCTTGCGCATCCGGCGAGCACGGCTTATGGGCTTAACCTTCAGGACGGCGGCCGGAATATTATCTGGTACGGGCTGAACTGGTCGTTGGAGCTGTATAAGCAGGCGAACGCGAGATTGCACCGGCAGGGACAGGATAAGCCGGTAGTCGTTCACAGGCTTATCGTGGAAGACAGCCGCGACAGCGATGTTGCACAAGCACTGGAACAGAAGGACGATACACAGGAGGCTTTGCTTATGAGCCTGAAAGCAAGAATTGAAAAAGCGAAAGGAGAATGAAGATGTCTAAATTTATTATAAATAGCAAGGTATATGATACTGAGAAAATGGAGCTTGTTGCAGAAGTTGAAAAAGTATACCCGGTACAAAGCTTAATTCTTAAAAGCATGTATGGAAAAGATATAGGAATGCGTCGCGGATGCGATTTATACCGTTCTGCAAAAGGCAATTACTTACTTGTGAGTAAAGCCGATGATGAACGCACGTCGGTGAAGCAATATCAGAGAATGAAGCAAAGCAGTTATTGATGCAGTATGATTATGCCGCATATATAAAATTATACGGCAAATTGGAAGAAGCTTAGAAATACATGAGGAGGACGCATAATGACGACCAAAGAATGGCTGAACAGGGGCTACAGGATTGATACGGAGATCAACGCTCTTATCAAAGAACGTGACAAGGCGCTGCTTATGGCAACAAGCGCGACTGCCGATCCGGGCGGCGAGAAGGTGCAGACTTCAAGACGGAACACGTCAGAAGATAAGTTTGTAAACTATGCCGCATATGAGGAGACGATCAACAAGCGGCTCGATGAGCTGTATGAGATCAAGAACGAGATCTCGCAGGCAATAAGCAAAGTAAAGGATGATACGCTGCGTAAGCTGCTGATATTGCGGTACATAAACTTTGAGAAGTGGGAGGCGATCGCAATTCATATGAGCTTTACATATCAGTGGGTGCATGTGCTGCATAAGCGAGCGTTAAAATGCGTAGCAGAAATTATAAACAGTTGATTGTAATTTACATTGTACCTGTGATATAATGTATCATGTGAAAAGTAAGTCAAACCATTATTTTACCTCGCGAAGGGCATCCGCATAAGTCGGGTGTCCTTTTTGCGTGCGGAGGATAGGAACGGAGGTGAGCCGCTTGGCTAAAGGTAAATTTGAATACTGGCTGACTGCCGACGGCTTGCTTAGACTTGGAGCATGGGCGCGGGACGGGCTGACGGATGAGCAGATAGCTAAGAATATAGGGATAAGCAGGAGCACGTTAAACGAGTGGAAAAAGCGTTTTTCGGACATTTCTGACACCCTAAAAAGGAACAAGGATATTGCGGATATTGAGGTTGAGAACGCGCTGCATAAGCGCGCTACCGGGTATAAAACCGTTGAAACCACAAGGGAGCTTGCGAAGAACCCGGAAACAGGCGAAGCGGAGCTTGTTATAACAAAGCAGGTCACAAAGGAGATCCCGCCGGAAACTGCGGCGGCTATATTCTGGCTCAAAAACCGTAAGCCGGATACATGGCACGATAAGCGAGAGGTTAAGACCTCGGCGACGGAGGATGCAGTTGCCGATAAACTGAATGAGGTGTTCGGCGATGCCCCTTAATAAAAAGCAGCAAGAGGTTATAGACTGCGTCAAGACAGAGAACCCGAAAATACTTGTTTGCTCCGGCGCTAAAAGAGCCGGAAAGACCTATGTGTTGATATGGATATTCTTAGGACATATAGCGAAATTCAGAAATAAGGGTTTGTCTTTTATTCTGGGCGGTGCTACTCAGGCATCGCTGCGGCGTAATGTTCTTGACGATATGGAGGACATACTCGGCAAGAAGCTGACACTGGACAAAACGAATGCCGTTGAGATATTCGGCAACAAGGTATATTGCTTTGACGGAGCGAACTCTGACGCGTGGAAAAAGGTCAGAGGCTTTACCGCGGCGGGAGCGTTTCTGAACGAGGGAACGGCGCTGCATGAATCGTTTGTTCGTGAGGTGCAGAGCAGATGCAGTTATCCCGGCGCGAGAATTTATATTGACACGAACCCGGAAAATCCCGCGCACTATATCAAAACAGACTATATCGACAAAAGCGGGCAGCTTCTTGACAGCGGGCTTGTAAATATACGAGCTTTTCATTTTACGTTGTTTGACAATGATGCGCTGACCGAGGAATATGTAGACAGCATAGTCAAGTCAACGCCGTCCGGTATGTATATGGATCGCGATGTTTACGGCCGATGGGTCAGCCCCGAAGGCGTTGTATATCCCGATTTTACCGAAGCATTGTTTGTTTCTCCCGAAGAAATTGAAAATATGGACTTTACATCGTATTTCGCGGGAGTGGACTGGGGTTATGAGCATTACGGAGCTATCGTGCTGTGCGGTGTTCGTGTTGATGGTGTGATCGTGGTAATGAAAATTTATGCGGCGCGGTATCAGGAGGTTGATTACTGGACCGATGTTGCGCATGAAATTATGCGTGAATATGGCGATATACCGTTTTACTGCGACAGCGCGCGGCCGGAGCATGTGAAGCATTTTCGGAAGAATGATATTGACGCGTTTAACGCGAAAAAAGCTGTCATCGCGGGTATAGAACAGGTTGCCAGAGGTTTTAAGCGTAATATGCTGCTGATAGTGAACAATTCCCCAAGGTTCAAGGAGGAAATATACCAGTATGCATGGAATGAAACTACAGGCGAGCCGATAAAGCTGTATGATGATGTTATGGACGCGATAAGATATGCGGTATATACGCATCTTGTCACAGAAAATATTACATGGGAAACGTATATCAGACGATATGCTGCGGTGCATGGGTCTGAAAATGTAGCATAAGGACGGTGAGGCAGATGGAACTGACCACAACGCAGATAAGCAAGAAAATAGCAAAATTTGAAAGCCGGATATTTCCGAGGCTTAACAGGTTGTTCGGTTATTATATCGGCAATCACGGCATTCTGGACGTAACAAAAGACAAGGGAAAGCCAAATAACAAGCTTGTGACTAACTATGCGAAAAACATAGTAACGAACACACAAGGCTATTTCATGGGTATTCCTGTAACGTATAAAAGCTCAGATGCCGAGCTGGAGGAACGTATACAGGATATAATCGAGTATAACGATGACGCGGCTGTAAATTCAGACCTTGCAGAGGACCTGAGTATATACGGCATTGCGGCGGAGCTGCTGTATATCGACGCGGATGCGCAGATAAGGTATACGGAAATAGACCCGAAGCAGCTCTACATAGAGACAAGCCAGAACGTGGATGATGAGATCATTCTGGCTATCCGTTGGTATGATGTTTATGACGATGACGATATATGCACAAGGCATATTGAGGTATATGATGCCGAGACCATAACGTATTACATGGCGAAGGGTAAGCACGGCGGAGCTATCATTCCGGAAGTACCTGAGGGCGCGGCTTCAAATGTGGTTCGGCATTATTGGGGCGCGGTGCCGATCAACGTGTATTATAATAATAAAAATCACATGGGCGATTTTGAGGATATTATTTCGCTGCAGGATGCCTATAACACAATGGAATCCGAATCCGTAAACGATTATCAGTCCTTTGCCGATGCAATTCTCCTGCTGAAAAATACGAAAATGCCGACCGAGATTGACCCGGTAACCGGCAAGCAGAAAAAGACAGATTTCAGAGACACTAAGGTTCTTTCGGTGTATGATGAGGGTGATGCGAGTTATCTGGTCAAGCAGGTCAACGACACCTATGTCGAAAATATCAAAGAGCGGATCAGAGAGGACATATATCTTACAAGCAATACCGTAAATATGAGCGATGAAAACTTTGCCGCAAACGCTTCCGGCGTTTCGATCATATACAAGCTCATGAATTTTGAGAACCGTGTAGCAAAGACAGAGAGACGATTCACAAAAGGATTGCAGCGGAGGTTTGAACTTATATGCACGATATTGAATATAAAGGCGGGTCCGTATGATTACAGGGATATTACTTTCAACTACACAAGGAATATTCCGGCGAATGTTGCAGAGCTTGTAACGGAAGTATTGCAGCTTGACGGCACAGTATCGCTTAAGACGCGTCTGGCGTTACTGCCGTTCATAAACGACCCGGAGGACGAGATAAAGCAGCTTGAAAAGGAGCAGAAATTACAGATGCAGTACAATTTAAGCAGCTTCGGACGTACCGACACACGTGATAATGAGCCGGATGATGAGGATATAGACAGTGGCAGCGGTGAATGATTACTGGGACAGCCGCATTCAGAAAATATACGACAAGCATTCTAAAAGCCTGACCGTAGATGATTTATACAGAGAGGTATATGAAAGGCTGCACAGTGAAGTCAGTGAGCTATATTTTGCCATGAGAGACAGGGACCTAACAAGGACGGAACTTTACAAGTCAGCAAAGTTTCTATCGTTCAGACGGGATTTACAGCGTCATTTGACGGACATAAGCGGTTCCATGAATGACAAGATGAGCCGCGCGCTTGTAAAAGCGTATAAGGACGCGGGACTTGCGGCAAAGGACAGTATCGGCAAAAAGTCCGTATGGACTGTACAGAATAAGCGCATGGCGGAGGCTTGTGTTGAGCGGAGCTGGGCGGGAGATAATTTCAGCGGCCGTATATGGAAGAACCGGGATCAGCTTGCAAAACAGGTTGAGCAGGGCGTTTCAAGTATAATCATAACCGGCATGGGGCGTAACGATTTACTCCGTGAGCTGAATAGGACCGATTACCGGGAAAGGTTCGTTGCTCCTACCGGTGCTTCGCAGGATGAGGCGGAGCAGCTCCTTGAAGCGTACCTGCAGCGCGGCAGACGTCAGGCAGATTGTCTGGTGAGAACGGAGCTTATGCACACACTGAACACCGCCCAGATTGAAACATACCGCTCCGAAGGCGTGAATTATCTGGAGTTTGAGTGTGAGCCTACGGCGTGCCCGGATTGTCTTGCTATTGCGGCGGATAATCCG
>JBJEFT010000074.1:0-2634 GCA_051874315.1 Candidatus Ornithomonoglobus sp. | reverse complement strand
TTGAGATCTTTATGCTTTTTGTCGTTGCTCCGCCATCCGGATAATACTTGAGATTGGTTTTTGTTATTTCGTCAATATCATCAACATCAATGGTTGTTACTGTGTTCTTGCTGTCCTGCTCTGTGAATGTGACGATCTTTACACCGTCGCCTCTTACATCCGTATAATAAGCCTTAACGCTGCGGCCGATATAATTCTTTATATTCGGTGTTACGCAGTCATATACGATATTGTCGATTGAAACCTGAGTATCACCCATACTCTTATTGAGAAGACTTGTATCGCCATATCCTGTTACAATACCTGTGAGCTCGTACGCGTTATATATCTTTTCAAGAATTGTTTCGCTGCCCTTAGTATAGTCTTTGTTGTTCAGCTCCATAGGATAGATGAACAATGTATTATAAAGCAATACGGCTGTCTCTGTCTTTGTAAGAGCAGAATCATTTGACTTTGAAAGGTTCTTTGTCAGATCGTTCTCCGTAGCAAGCTTTATATAACCGTTAGGATAGCCGCCGTTCTGATTTGCCGCTGTTTCATAGCCCGCGCAGCAAAGCAATATCTTGATTGCCGCAACATATGTTATACCCTCGTTAGGATTGAATTCATCCGCGATTGATATAACGCCCATTTCGGCAAGCATCTGGACTGCCGCGCCCTCTTCTGTTGAAACATCAACATCATCAAAATAACCCTTTGTTGCAGTCTTGCTCGGTACAATATTATAGTTCATAAGTCTTGCAGCGTAAAGCGCGAATTCTCCGCGCTTTACTATTGTGCTGCTTCCAAACTCTTCATCGCTGTCGGCACTCATTATATTAAGTCCCGTCACAAGGTCAACCGCTGTTGCCTGCTTTGTTGATTCCACATCGGTATATGCCAGAGCGCTTATCGCTGTAAATGTACTCATAAGCATTCCGATCGCAAGAATTAATGCACATAATTTTTTCATCATTTTTTTAAATTCCTCCCTGTTTTAGTCCCACATCGGCTTCAGTGTTCCGTAAAGAACCTTTGCAGCGGCCGCACGGGTCGTTGTTCCTCTCGGATCAAACAAATTATCGCCTATACCATCTATTATTCCGGCTTCGTACAAGGTCTTGACAGATGCAGCCGCATAATCTGCTATTGAGCTTTCATCCGCAAATGCCTCATATGTTAATTCCCTGGTCAAGGCAAGATTTTGATTTGCAAGTAATCTTGTTATCATAACAGCCATATCCTGTCTGGATATGTTGCTGTCCGAACCAAATTCAGTATCACTTACGCCGTTTACAACTCCAAGTGAATATGCCGTTGCAACAGAAGAATAATACCATGCATTCTTTGCCACATCCTCAAAGCTGCATACTGCATTTTCATCTATGAGATCAAAGCCTCTCATAAGTAATGTGATGAATTCTGCTCTTGTAATATTTCTGCCCGGTGCGAATTCAGTATCTGAAATACCGTTTACGATACCGCGTCCGCTGAGCTCCGCTACGGCCTCGTCAGCCCAGTCATAGCCTGTCATATCCTTAAAGCTGTGTGCCGCAGTCTTGTCTGCTGCAGATGCTGAACCTGATGACGGCGCTTCCGCTGCATCCGGCGCCGCTGTTGCATCGGGGTCAGGTGTTGCATTCGGGTCAGGCGTTGCTGTTGGTGTAACAGCGGTTGAACCACCGCCGCCGCCACCGCCGCCGCTTGACGGACGTGAGCCTGAGGTGCCTTCCTGTACTGTATTGTCCGGCTTAGGAGTTGCATCCGGGTCTGTTACCGGCTCCTCCCAGCCTGTGTATGCCTTCATGTATGCAACATATACATCTTCTGTTCCTGCAAGACGCGAGCTTATCTGCCATCTTGCAATGGTATTTGAAGTAGCCGCTTCGGAGTACTCAAGATCGCTTCTTACGAGCTTATCGTTTATGTATACCGAGCAGGTTCCGTTGTCACCGTCAAGCAGAAGCTTGAGATCATACCATGTATCATCGGAATATCTTGAAATAGCTTCACCGTCATAGTTAATATCATTCTTTGAGAATGTTATTGATACTATAGTACCGAAGGTCGCAGCCTCTGTAGCCGAGCCTGTGTCTACCGCAGTCTCGCCTTCATCGGCATCCGCGTTATCGGAATCCGCCGCATCCTGCTGCAGATAGAATCTGAGCTCAGGCGCCTGGTTCATCGGGTCAAGGGTTTCACCCTTTATCATGAGTCTCGCCTCAATCGTTGACTTACCTGAAAGCGGTGTGTCAAACTTCTTGGCATATGTGAAACCGTGGTCATGGCTTGAGTCACTGAGCATCAGTATCGGGCTTTCATATCCGTCCGCATATGACGGGATAGGAATACCGCCCAGTGTGTAGATATACCAATCCAGAACATCACCGAAGATTGTCGTGAACTTTGTGGTCTGACCTTCTACAATATTGTAATCCTTAAGAGCCTGTTCATAATCAACATTTACAACATACTTTGTAGGCTGGATTGCAATATTCTTAAAGTCTTCATCATATGCCGGATAATATTCCGAAACGGTACCGGCTTTACCTGCATTATCAAGAGCGCTGTATGTGGTGCCGGACGGCTCGGAATAACTAACCTCTATTGAGCCTACCTCGTATACAGGATTTCCGTCCTTATCAACCTTGCTGC
>JBJEFT010000073.1:0-2635 GCA_051874315.1 Candidatus Ornithomonoglobus sp. | reverse complement strand
CAATATCATTTTCATAAAGCAGCTCAAGCTCCTCGCCGCCTCTGCCGAAAAGATAACAGTCGCCGCCCTTAAGGCGCACAACGTTTTTGCCCTCCAGCGCTTTTTCTAGCAGAATTTTATTTATCTCCTCCTGAGGTATCTTGTGGTTCGAGCTTGCCTTTCCCGCATCTATTTTTTCCGCATTCTCCGGAATGAGCGCGAGGATACCCTCGCCCACAAGTCTGTCGAACACAACGACCTCCGCGTCAAGAAGCGCCTCTTTTCCTTTCACGGTAATAAGACCTTCATCACCGGGACCTGCGCCGACCAAAGTAACCTTGCCTTTCAATGCATCATCGACTCCCTTCTTACACCGTCCGCAAGCTGTATGCCGAGCTTTTCCGCGTCCTCAACATAGCCGCGGATCACGCAGCTTACAACCTCACCCGAGCGCGCGTCCATGCCGCATACAGTTATTCCTATCCCGTCTGTTTCCGCATATGCCGCAACGGGAACGCTGCATCCGCCGCCGAGCGCTCTTACAAACGACCGCTCCGCGACAGCGCAGTATTCCGAGTTCTCATCATTTATCTTATCAAGCAGCTCATTATAATAGTCCGCGCGCGCTTCGACCGCCATAATACCCTGTCCCGCCGCCGGAATAATTTCCTCTGTGGTAAACTCACGGCTTATCCTGTCACAGAGTCCCAGACGCGCAATCCCCGCCTTTGCCAGAACAAGCGCGCCGTATTCGCCGCTGTCAAGCTTTTTAAGTCTTGTAAGCACATTACCGCGCACAGGCTTAATCTCAATACCCGGATAAAGCCTTTTAAGCTGTTCCGTTCTTCTCAAGCTTGCGCAGCCTATGGCTCCCTTTATCTCAGTTTCTCCACTGCGCAAAATCAGCACGTCATTTGCCGCCTCACGTTCCGAATACGCTGCGATCCTTAGTCCCTTCTCAAGCTCCATAGGCATATCCTTTAACGAGTGAACAGTTATATCCACCTCGCCGTCAAGCAGCGCGCGGTCAAGCTCCTTAACAAACAGACCCTTGCCGCCCACCTTATCGAGCGTGCGGTCAAGAATTTTATCACCCGTTGTTTTCATTGTAACAAGCTCAATATCAACCGATGGATCAAGCTTTTTTAATTTATTTATTATAATTTCACTCTGAATTACCGCAAGTCTGCTCTCACGGCTTCCAACTCTTATTTTCATTTATAAATCACCTAAGTAAGTAATAAAAATATTCCAAGCTTTGCCGCAGCGGCTATTATCAGCGTAAAAAATGATGTCAGATACATAAGCCTGTTTGCCCTTGCAATATCCTCATTTTCTATGGGGCGTATATCGTCGCCTATAAAGTCCTTCTTATATACCTTTCCGAAATATACCGCGTCTCCCGCAAGCCTTACATTAAGCGCTCCGGCGCATACCGCCTCAGTCTGGGCGCTGTTAGGGCTTGCGTGCTTCAGACGGTCACGCCTGAAAATTTTTGCGGCATTTTTATAATCAAGCCTTAATATGAATGACGCGGCTATCATAAGCAGCGCCGAAGCTCTTGACGGCAGGAAGTTCACAAAATCATCAAGCCTTGCCGCCGTTCTTCCGAAATTTATGTATTTATCGTTTTTATACCCCACCATTGAATCCATGGTGTTAACTGCCTTATACAAAAATCCAAGCGGCGCGCCGCCGATTGCAGTAAATATAAGCGGAGCAACAACACCGTCGGAGGTGTTTTCCGCAACTGTTTCCACCGCCGCCTTAATTATTCCCTTTTCGTCAAGCACCGAGGTGTCGCGCCCGACAATCATTGAAACCGCATACCGCGCGCCTTCAATGTCATTTTTCCGCAATGCCTTATACACCTTCATGCTTTCGGTTTTTAGCGATTTTGCAGCAAGCAGGAAATAAGACATTATTCCCTCAACCGCAATATATAAATATGCGTTGATCATATAAGCCGCAGCGGAAACAACAGCGGCTGTTAAAAATGTAACCGCACATACAAAAATGACCATCACCGTACCGGCGGCGCGTTCACCCTCCGGGGTATCTGAAAAACGCTTTCTGAGGAAGCTTTCCGATACGGAAATCAGCTTTCCTATAAGCCGTATCGGATGATAAAGCCATTGCGGATCACCTATGAACATATCAAGAATAAATCCGAGCGCAAGCCCGCAGCATGAATATATTATCCACATATTTATTATCCCTTTATCTTCTGCGCTATACCGTAATACACACGGTAAACAGTGTCCGCTTTTTTTGCCGTTTCGCAAATAATCCTGCCTGTTTTTTCGCGCCAGTCACGTTCAAATTTATCAACGGGTACAATTCCGAGACCTATTTCATCACAGGTTATTATCTCTATGCCCTCAATAGCTTTTTTAAATTCAGCCTCAACATCCTTGTTTTCACGCATAAGCTGTTTTATTTTTTCATGCGCGTTATACAATATTTTTGTATCGGGAACACCAAGCGATTTTGCAAACTCCGTTTTACCGTTGTATGCTCCGCCTATTATAAGTATCATTGTTATCACCCTGTAGTATATTTTCAAGCTCCTCTAAGGTATAACCCTCTCTGCCCTCATCGGGACGTTGTATCATAACGACCTCCATCCCAAGCGCTTCGGCAGCGCGGAGCTTTT
>JBJEFT010000072.1:0-2641 GCA_051874315.1 Candidatus Ornithomonoglobus sp. | reverse complement strand
TTCAATAATAGTACAGTAACAATTTCCTCGCGTAAAACCGAGGGTCATTACTTCGGAGAATTTAACGGAGTGGCAAGCGGCAGCAGTGTTAAATAACATAAATATAGGTTGAAGGCACAGTTGGGATCGACTGTGCTTTTTGCTTGCGGTTTTTACATAGATTTCACATAATTTTTATTCTACTTTGATAGTTGACAAAAGAATTAAATGGTACACTATAAAAAACAGGAGGTATTTTGTCATGAAAAGAAGAAAAAAGGTCATTTGCCTGATTTGTATGGCGGCTCTGCTCGGTCTTTGCGGCTGCGGTACCGATCAGGCTATGAATGCAAATACACCCACGGACGGACTTGACAAGCTTGGCGATATAGCTGTTATTTCAAGAGAAGAAGGCTCGGGAACACGCAGCAGCTTTGCGTCACTTCTCGGCCTTGAGGCTGATAATCCCGATTTCGGAAAAACGGATATGACAACAGAGGATGCGATTATTGCGGATAATGCGGATGCTGTTATTTCCGAGGTGGAAAATAATATCGGAGCGATCGGATATGTTTCAGCCGGCGCGCTGGACGGAACAGAGAATGTGAAGGTTCTTTCCGTAGACAATGCTGATGAAAATGATAAACAATATCTGCTAAACCGTTCTTTTTATCTTGCGTATTGCGGCAGCCTAAATGATCTGGAAAGCGATTTTCTGACTTATGTACACGGCGCGGGACAGGAGCTTGTCGGCAAAGCGTATACTCCTGTGGCAAAGAGCGGCACCTTTTTATCCAATAAGGCAGGCGGAACTATATCAATAAACGGCTCCACCTCGGCAGCGCCTCTTGTAAGCGAGCTTGCGGAGGAATATATGAAGCTGAATCCAAACGCAGTGATTTCGGTGACACAGTCCGATTCCACACAGGGACTTAACAGCGCGATGTCGGGACAGTACGATTTTGGTATGTCGTCACGCGATTTAAAGGATTATGAGCTGGAGCTGCTTGACTATGAAATAATTGCCGAGGACAGCATTGCGGTAATTGTCAATAATGATAATCCTCTTGAGAATATAACATCCGCTTCACTTAAAGATATTTATGCGGGCAGTATCACACAATGGGAAAAGCTGAAATAAGGAGAGCACACAATGAAAGAAGTATTACAGACGATATTCGGATTACTCGGCGGACTTGCGGTTTTCATCTTCGGAATGAACATGATGAGCGAATGTCTGCAGAAGGTTGCGGGGGAAAAGATGAAAAAAATTCTCGCCCTGCTTACAAAAAATCCTATTCTCGGCGTTATAGCCGGCGCACTCACAACAGCGGTGCTGCAGAGCAGCAGCGCAACAACGGTCATGGCGATAGGCTTTGTAAGCGCCGGTCTTATGTCGCTTCCGCAGGCAATATCAATTATTCTCGGAGCAAATATCGGCACGACGATAACGGCTCAGATCATTGCCTTTAAAATCAGCGATTACATATATGTTTTCGTGTTTGTCGGCTTCCTTATATATTTCCTTGCAAAATCGGAAAAGCTTAAAAATATAGGACAGACAATTTTCGCGTTCGGTCTGCTGTTTTTGGGTATCGAAACCATGGGAAGCGTTATGAAGCCGCTTGCGTCAAGTCCGGTATTTACGGACATGATCGGAAGAGTGGCGGGTGTTCCGGTGCTTGGAGTAGCGGTGGGAACGCTTATGACGCTTGTGGTACAGAGCAGCAGCGCCACTATCGCGGTTTTGCAGAACTTTGCCTCACAGGCGGGCGCGGACGGCGTTACAAGTATTCTCGGACTTACAGGCGCGATCCCTATCCTGCTCGGTGATAATATCGGTACAACCATTACGGCGCTCCTTGCAAGCGTCGGTCAGCCTAAAAACGCAAAGAGAACTGCGGTCGCGCACTGTATCTTTAATATTTCCGGCTGTCTGATCTTTATCTGGTTTATACCGCTGTTCGCTAAGTTCATTCAGATGATTTCCCCAAAGGGACCTGAAATTGAAGTTATTTCGCGTCAGATCGCTAACGCGCATACCACGTTCAATATAGTTATGACGGTTATATGGATACCGCTTATATGGCTTATGGTGAAGATAGTTATGAAGCTTCTCCCGGAGGGCAAAAATGACGCAAAGGACATGAACAAGCCTATATACCTTGACGATAATCTCATAGCGCAGCCCGCCGCCGCTCTGCACCTTGTAGCCAAGGAGATCATACACTGCGGTGATGTTGTGAGCGGGATACTCGGCGACACGGTGGATGCGGTCAGGGAAGGCGGAAAGAAGCAGTTTGAAATGATCGCGGAAAAAGCGGATGTTGCGCGAAACCTCAACAATAATATTATGGAATACCTCGCCGAGCTGTTTGCATCGGGTGTGCTCACGGAGGAGCAGGCAACTCAGACCGCGGGAATAATGCATGTGCTGAGTGATATTGACAGTATAGGTTATTTAAGCCGTGAAATTGCGGATAATCTGAAGGAAAATCTTGAAAATAAAAAGACCTATTCAAAGGATGCCCTTAAGAATCTGCAAAGCGGACTTGCTCTTATCGGGGAAATGTATTCAGGCGCTCTGGGCGTTATGAAGGACGGCGACGGAGTCAGTGTCAAGGATATTCTGAAAAAGAAGGAAAAGGTGCTTGACCTTGAT
>JBJEFT010000071.1:0-10451 GCA_051874315.1 Candidatus Ornithomonoglobus sp. | reverse complement strand
TGGCGGAGAAGGAGGGATTTGAACCCTCGCGCCGGTTGCCCGACCTACACCCTTAGCAGGGGCGCCTCTTCGGCCTCTTGAGTACTTCTCCAAAAAAATATGCATACAGTTTTACAAGATTACTGCCTTTTCAAAAGTAATCAACCTGTATGCAGCACTCACAATATTGAGTTATAATGGAGGAGAGAGCGGGATTCGAACCCGCGAACGGCGGAACCGTTACCGGTTTTCAAGACCGGCTCTTTCAACCACTCAGACATCTCTCCATGTCGGATTTTGTTTGCCGTTTCTCTCAACGACAAGAATTATTATAGCAGATGTTTCACGTTTTGTCAACACTTTTTTTAAATTTTTTTAGATTTTTTCATTATTTTTTTATTCTCTGCGAATAATCAGAATAACTGTAAAATACAGTCAGGGCAATAAATTACCGGCTCATGAAATGCCCCCGATAATTTGGGATTCATTTCACAGCCGGTAGTTTTAATAAATCATGAAGCCTTCTGGAAATGCTGGTAGTCCCTATAGGATGACCACGAGCCGCCCCATTCCCAGCCATATTTCTCAACAAAGATTTTATATATTTCAGCGTCCGGCCCGATATATGAGGCTTTGGCGATTTCGCTGGACCATGTCGATACATCTCTTGACCAGTATTCCTGCGCGTTCTGATGCGCGCCTGTGCCGTCTGAGCTTACATATGGATTGATTTGAGGATTAATATCAATAGCTCTGCCTAAAGCGTGTTTTGATAATCTGCCGCTTCCATCCGTAGACTCACGGTAGTTGAAGGCAGAAGTATTATTGTTATCAATAGACAAATAGTCGTCTGCGTTATATTTATCAACAAGCTCCATACGCTCAATCGGATATTTTATATCAAACAGCTCTGCAAATATGTCCAGAACCTCTTCTGCCAATTCTTTATTCACAATAAGATGCCCTTCTGTCACATTATATTCAAAATCATAATGCGGTATTGTTAAATATGAGAGCTCATCATATGTAATAGAGGCGCCTTCCGGCATTGAACATCCTGCCATCATCTGACGTATATCCTCCGGAATATCTGTCGCCGTTCCTCTACGCTGTACCGGCTCAGGCGTCGGTTCAAGCGTCGGCAGCAATGATTCCTCGGGCTGAGCAGTTGGTTCTGTCGTCATGAGTGAGGAGTCTTCCGTATCCGATTGACGGGCAGTTTCATTTGCATTATGTGTTCTTATGTAAACCATTGCGGCAGAGCATAAGAGAATTATTACCAGCGCAATTATTATGCCGGCTGCTATCTTATACTTTCTGTTTCTTTTTTGTACAACTTCTTTTCTGTAATCCATATAAGCCTCCGGTGTTTTTACCTTTTAATATGCTCCGATGTAAGTAATTGCAGTGTCATTCCATTTTGTACCGTAGTATAGACTCCTGATGGTCAATCGGATAGATGTTGTTTCAATTACTTCGCCAAGCTCCAGATCGATTAAATCCATTGTATCATCAAGCACAAAATCGCGGGATTCACCGTTGCTGAACGTAATTGTACAGTTTTTTACCCGATTGTTATTTCTCCACACATTGGGATCCTTATGGTATCCGTTGAGTATCCGGACGCTGCTGACATACTGTATGCTGTCGGAAGATATTTCTATCCATTCATTTATTCCGCCGTCGCTGCTTTTTTGCGGAACCCATTTTGTCTGAAGATCCTTTGATAATACCGCCTCAGCAGAATATTGTCCGCCCTCGGTATCGGTACCCCTTGTGCTTGATGCCGCCACTCTATTAAAAACAGGCAACGGTAATTCAGTAGGCTTGGGGGATGGCTTTTTAGTAGGAGAAGCGTACTGCTGAGATACAACATTGTATGTATCTGTATATCTGTTTCCCGAATAATGTGATAACAGAAAATATATAACGAATCCGCCTAAAACGATAATGACAAGCAACAGGATAATAATCGCTAAAGAAATAGTATTATTCGTCTTAGTATTATCAGATTGGATATGCGCCGGCTTTGCAATCCCATCGGAGTCAAGACCAATGCCATTATCGGGTTCGGTATTCCCGTCAGGGGCCGGAGCGTTGTTATCATCCAGACGGCTGCCGCAATTATCGCAGAATATTGATCCATACGGCAGACGCTCACCGCATTTCCCGCAAAAAACAAAGCTTTTATCCGGCGCTTCTTCGGTGGATGTTTTATTGACAATTTCAGTATCCGCGCTTTGATCAGCCGTTCCGTCAGCCTCATTTCCAATAAAGCTGCTTGTATTATCAGCATCACAGCCGTTATTTTCGTCAATGCTGCCATTACAATATCTGCAGATCAATTCGTCTTCTTCCAGTTGTCGTCCGCATTTTTCACACAATCTGACCGGTTCACCGCAATTACAGCAAAATTTATCTCCGATTTCAATAATATTTCCGCACTTAATACAATTCATACGCAACCTCCCGACACCGTTAATTCTTTTTCACTAATCCTTTTTATAAAAATTTATATGCTTTCAAGCCATATGATCAGCACCGACACATCTGCGGGAGAAACACCCGAAATGCGCGATGCCTGTCCCAAAGACTTCGGTCTTATCTTTTTCAGCTTCTGCCGCGCCTCAATGCGCAGACCGTATATTTCGTCGTAATCCGTATCCTCCGGCATAAGGCGGTTTTCCATCCTTCTTGCCGCCTCCGCCTGCTGGAGCTGACGCTTTATATAGCCGTCATATTTCAGCTTTATTTCGGCTTCCTCCGCGACCTCACGCGGCAGGCTTGGTCTTTCGGGATCGCAGTCCGCGAGCTTTTCATAGTCAAGCTCCGGGCGGCGTATAAGCTCAGCGAGCTTTATTCCCACCTTGACCGGAGTTGAATTATACCGTTCAAGCACAGGATTTGCCAGTCTGGGCGGCACATTGATTTTATTTATACGGTCAATTTCATTATCTATCATTTCAAGCTTTTTTAAAAGCTTTGCATACCGCTCATCGCTTATAAGTCCTACCCGGTGACCTATCGGGGTAAGCCTTTCGTCCGCGTTGTCCTGCCTTAAAAGCAGCCGGTATTCCGAACGCGAGGTCATCATTCTGTACGGCTCATTCGTGCCCTTTGTAACAAGGTCGTCTATAAGTGTCCCAATATAGCCGTCAAGCCGCTGCAGGATCATAGGCTCCTCGCCCTTCAGCTTGAGCGCCGCGTTGATTCCTGCCACAAGCCCCTGCGCCGCCGCCTCCTCATAGCCTGAGGTACCGTTGAACTGACCCGCGCCGTAAAGTCCCTCTATCGACTTAAACTCCAGTGTCGGGTAAAGCTCCGTGGGGTCGCAGCAGTCGTATTCTATTGCGTACGCGCTCCTCATGATCTCGCAATGCTCCAGTCCCTCAACGCTCCTGTACATTTCAAGCTGCACATCCTCGGGAAGGCTTGTGGAAAAGCCCTGCGCGTACATTTCCTTTGTGTCAAGCCCCATAGGCTCAATAAAAAGCTGATGCCGCGGGCGCGTGTTAAAGCGTACGACCTTGTCCTCGATTGACGGGCAGTATCTTGGTCCTACCCCCTCGACAAGACCGCCGTACATGGCGCTGCGTTCAAGATTATCCATTATTATTTTATGTGTTTTTTCGTTGGTATAAACCAGCCAGCAGTTTACCTTGTTCTCTCCCGGCTCCTCCGTTTCAAAGGAAAACGGTACGATCTCATCATCACCCGTTTCGACAATCATTTTATCGTAATCAAGCGTATCCGCATGTATTCTCGCCGGAGTGCCGGTCTTAAAGCGGCGCAGCGTAATGCCGAGTCTGCGGAGATTATCCGACAGCTCATTTGCGGGGAACATTCCGTCCGGTCCGCTCTCGCGCGAATAGCTGCCCATCAGTATCTTACCTTTAAGATATGTTCCGCTTGCAATTATCACCGCGCGGCAGCCGTATTCAACGCCGGTATGGGTTACAACTCCGCTCACATGACCGTCCTCGACCCTTATATCAACAATTTCCGCCTGCTTTATCTGTAAATTCTCCTGTTCTTCTACACGGCGCTTCATCTCGCGGTGATAGGTCTTTCTGTCTATCTGCGCGCGCAGCGAATGAACCGCGGGGCCCTTGCCCCTGTTAAGCATTTTCGACTGTATAAAGGACGCGTCCGCCGCCTTTCCCATCTCGCCCCCCAAGGCGTCCACCTCGCGGACCAGATGTCCCTTTGCGGTTCCGCCTATACTCGGATTGCACGGAAGATTGCCGATCGCGTCAAGGCTGATTGAAAACATCACGGTTTTCATGCCGAGCCTCGCCGAAGCCAGCGCAGCCTCGCAGCCCGCGTGTCCGCCGCCGATTACGGCAACATCAAAATTTCCTAATATCATTAAACCCTTACTTCCCTGATAGAATTATTGCTCATCCATATAAGTGATTTTCGCTCTGTTCTTCTTTTCCTGCTTCTTTACCGCCTTTATGTTCTTCTCAATAACGCGCGACGCGTAAAATTCCAGCGGATAACGCAGTACTATGTGACCGATAACGGCATATATAATTATGCCGATCAGCGGATTTGAAATCATTCCGAGAAGCGCAAATATTACAGCGCCGGTAACAGCAGTGAGCAGCACGCTCATCGGCAGCTTCGCTATCGCTATTGTGATTGAAGATTTTATAAGATCAATAAAGCTGCACTCATATGTGACCATGATCTGATAGATATAGATATGCATCATCATATAGAGAACAAGTATAACGGCAGTAAAGCACTGCGCCACTGTCAGCAGCGTCGCCATTGAACCCGTGTTTGCCGCCGCAAGCGCCGAATAAAAGGCGATCGCGTTTGAACCGAGCGATATTACAACTATATCCAGAATAAGCAGCGCGATCGTCTGCTTCAGATTTTCCTTGAACTTGTCCCAGCCGTCGCTCATCTTCCATACATGCTCTCCTCTCGTAAAGCATCTTGTTATGAACGCGTATGACGCCGAAACCGGACCTGAGCCGAAAAAGTTATACACAATAATTGTAATCATCGAGCGCATCGAAAAATACAGCACCTGCGCCAGTTCCTCGGCATCCGCGCCTTCACCCGCCATGCTTTGGGCCGTGCTTTCTATCGCGGCGCTGATACCCAGTCCGTTCATGATAAAGCTTGAAAGGACCACATATGTAAACGCGAGAAACGGAAGGCTTATAATAAAGCACATAAAGCCCGTTCCAATAAGGTCCATAAATTTTCTGAAAACTATATCGATATAAAGGAATATACCCTTTTTCTTAGGAGCATTTTTATCAATGCCGGGACCCTCCTTCATGTATCCTCCGCCAAATATACCCATAAATTTTCACCTCATAAATTATTTCTTCTGCTTGTTTTTATACATTCTCACAAGGATAACAATAAGGAATCCGAGACATACCATATCTCCCGCTATTCCCAAAATATTCAATATTGTGTCCCGCATCGCCGTCCTCCTTGTCCCATCAGCATAAAATATCAGCTTATATTGTAACATAAATTTGCAAACATTACAATAGAAATTTTAAAAAAAACGACAAAAGAGCTTTGCAGCGCCCTTCTGCCGTAATTATATCTTTAATTGTTTCTGATAATATCGCGCCATGCAAAATCGCCGTGTTCCAGTCCATGAATCATAACCTCCGCAGTGGCTGTGTTTGTCGCAATCGGTACATTGTGAATGTCACACTGTCTCATTAAGACGGAAACATCGCTGTCATTAGCGCAGTTATCATCGTGATCCATAATAAAAATAACAAGATCAATTTCACCATATGCCACTCTGGAAGCAATCTGTACATCTCCGCCGTCATACCCCGACAAAAACTTATGCACCTTTAAACCGCTGTTCCTCATTATAACATTCGCCGTGGGAGCAGTTGCAAATAAATTGTGTTCACTCAAAATGTCTTCATAAGCAATACAGAGCTGCACTATCAGCTCTTTCTTGTTATCATGTGCTATAAATGCAATATTCATAAAAAGCACCCCCGCTGTGCTGTACAATGGTTAAAGTTTACCTCGCTGAATAAAATTATTATAACATAACAATTTCGCAAAATCAACAAATTTTTCAATAGCCAAATATAGAAAAAATTATAATGTTATTGTGTATTTTGCCTATATTTATATCATTTTGCGCTCTGATATTGACACTTACCTGCAAATCCATGAATCTTATAGACCTCCTACAAGGCCCCGTTCAGCGCCTTTAACAGCGCATCGTTTATCGCGGAAAACCATACATTATAACCCTCCTGAGTAAGGTGAAAGGCGGAGGCTTCCGCATAGGCAAGCCAGCCCGCGCTGTCTTCAAGGCATGAGGTTGTGTCCACATAATAAAAGCCGCTGTGCGTATCGCAATACTGCTCCACCATCCGACTGTATGTATCACACCTCGGATTTATATCCTTACCCGTGTTTGTAACATATTCCTGCGCTGTGTGCGGGCTTCTCGAAATCAGAATCGGAATACCGGGCTGCGCGTCACCCAATTTATCAAGGAACTGCTTCATATAAGAGCTGTCTGTAAGTCCCGTTTCCGCAGTCTGCCAGTCGTTAAGTCCGAACACAACCAACACTGCCTTGGCATTCTGCACGGGTGTGATGAGGTTATTATTGACAAAATACATTGCCCACTGCGCGCCTTTTGCCATTATCACGTTTCCGCTCCCGAATTTCCCCTTGAATATATCGTTATCCATCCATGAATCTCCGTAAAACACCACATCAGAAACCGTAGTTATACTGTACGAGGCTGCGGAAGCCTGCGACGGCGCGCCGCCCATATAAAAATTCTGTGTACCTTCACCCAGCTCTTTATTTTCTGCCGGTTCAGCCGGCTCCTCCGCCGGCATATCCTCACTCCGCAGAATCGGCTCCGACTCCCTCTTCGGCAGTCTTGTAGGCGAAGGAGTTACTACTGCCGCAACGAATGTATTCATGTCTGAGGAATGCGCTGAAAAGGCTGTAAATACTGCTATAGTTATCAAAGCCAGTATACATACTGAAGCAAATGCGATCTGCAGCTTTTTTATCTTTTTCATAATTATGACCTTCCTTTATTTCAAAAAAGGACCGTACTCCCCGATACGGTCCATTTTAAATGTCAGATATGCCTTACTGATTGTTTGAACAATCCTCTATCTCAAGCATTGCGTCCTTGCGTGAAAGTGAGATCTTGCCTGTCTTCTGGTCAATATCCATAACCTTAACTATCATGGTATCGCCCTCATGACATACATCCTCAACTTTTTCAACTCTCTTGCGGTCAAGCTTTGAGATGTGGCAGAGACCGTCCTTGCCCGGCAGGATCTCAACGAACGCTCCGAAGGCTGTGATAGTCTTTACAACGCCCTTATAAATTCTGCCTACCTCCGGCTCCTCAACGATAGCCTCGATTCTTGCCTTAGCCGCGTCACCCGCTGACTGTGTTTCGGCAAAGATGTGGATCGTACCGTCGTCCTCTATATCGACCTTAGCGCCTGTTTCCGCAACGATACCCTGGATAACCTTGCCGCCCTGACCGATAACCTCGCGTATCTTCTCCGGGTCGATCTTCATTGTCATAACCTTAGGAGCGTACTCTGAAAGCTCCGGCTTGACCTCCGGAATAGCCTTCAAGAGGATCTCGTCTATGATATAGTAGCGCGCGTCGCGTGTCTTTGTGAGGGCTTCCTTAATTACCTCATACGGAAGTCCGTCGTTCTTTATATCGACCTGGATCGAGGTGATACCCTTCTTTGTACCGGCAACCTTGAAGTCCATCTCGCCGTAGAAGTCCTCAAGACCCTGGATATCAACCATTGTTGTAAAGCCTTCATCGGTTGTGATAAGACCGCATGAGATACCGGCAACCGGAGCCTTTATCGGAACACCTGCCGCCATAAGAGCGAGAGTTGAACCGCAGACCGAGCCCTGTGAGGTTGAGCCGTTTGAGGAAAGAACCTCGGATACGCAGCGGATAGCATACGGGAACTCGTCCTCTGACGGAAGCACCGGAACGAGTGACTTTTCAGCGAGCGCGCCGTGACCTATCTCACGTCTGCCCGGACCTCTTGAAGGTCTTGTCTCGCCTACGGAGTATGACGGGAAGTTGTACTGGTGCATATATCTCTTTGTCTCCTCAAGGCCTAAGCCGTCAAGCTTCTGAGCCTCTGAGAGCGGAGCGAGAGTCGCGATCGTGAGAACCTGTGTCTGACCGCGTGTGAACATACCCGAGCCGTGAGTTCTCGGAAGAACGTCAACCTCTGCTGCAAGCGGTCTGATTTCGTTAAGACCTCTGCCGTCAACGCGGCGACCTTCATAGAGCCATGCGCGGACGATTTCCTTCTGCATCTTGTACATGATTTCCTCAAGCTGCTCGGCGATGTCGGGATATTCCTCGCTCATTGTTTCGAGGATTCTGTCGGTTATCACGCCGATTCTCTCGTCGCGGATGTTCTTGTCATCTGTGTCAAGAGCGTGCTGGATGTTCTCGTACTCGTTTTCCTTGATCTTATCATAGATCTCATGATTTATGTCATGAGCCTCGTATGTCATTTTTTCCTTGCCGATAGCAGCCTTTATTTCCTCAATAAACGCGCACATTTCCTTGATTACGCCGTGAGCGTATATAAGACCGTTTAGCATTACGTCCTCGGGGACCTCATTTGCGCCCGCCTCGATCATAACGATCTTCTGCGCTGTACCGGCAACAGTAACGTGCATAAGGCTGTTCTTTCTCTCCTCAACAGTCGGGTTGATGAGGTAATTGCCGTCCGGGTCAAGACCGAGCCATACAGCAGCAACCGGACCGTTCCACGGAACATCCGAGATTGAAAGCGCGATTGATGTGCCTATAAGGGCGCAGATACCCGGATCGTTGTCCTGGTCATCGGAAAGCACCGTAGCGACAACCGAAACATCGTTACGGAGGTCAGCCGGGAAAAGCGGTCTTATCGGACGGTCGATCATTCTTGATGTGAGGATCGCGGCCTCTGTCGGCTTGCCCTCTCTCTTTGTATATCCGCCCGGAATCTTGCCTACGGCATACATTTTCTCCTCGAAATCAACCGAAAGCGGGAAGAAATCGACGCCCTCGCGCGGTGTGCGCGAAGCTGTGACATTTGTCATAACGACCGTATCGCCGTAGCGTACCACGCAGTGGCCGTTTGTGAGCTGAGCCATCTTGCCCGTTTCTACAACGAGCGGGCGGCCTGCGAAGGTAGTTTCAAATTTTCTGTAGTTTTCAAACATATCTCTGTTTTTCCTTTCTGTTATATAAATTTTTCTGCAAAGATATGCTTAGCACATAAATACAAACGGCAAATAAATCGTTCAGATTACGCATACACGCGAACGCTGTGTATAAGCACCGCAAAGATGTGCGGTCAGCCGTAGGCTGATGTTTGGCTTGCCAAACATGCTGAGTTTATACTCAAGTGAGCGCGGGCGTGCAAGATGGGCGGTTTTATTCAAACTTGCCGGCTCTATTTATCTGCTAAGTTACATATCCTGCATTTAACGAAAAACAGGCAAACGGAAATTTCCCTTCCCGTCTGCCTGATTATCAACAAAATTACTTTCTGAGACCAAGCTTAGCTACGAGCGCACGGTATCTTTCGATATCCTGACCCTTAAGGTAAGTCATAAGTCTGCGTCTCTGACCAACCATCATGAGAAGACCTCTTCTTGAGTGATGATCCTTCTTGTGGATGTTAAGGTGTTCCTGATTGAGGTGGTTGATTCTCTCTGTGAGAAGAGCGATCTGAACCTCCGGCGAACCTGTATCGCCCTCGTGAGTAGCGAACTCCTTAATGATCTCCTGCTTACGTTCCTTTGTCATAGTAAAGTCACCTCCATATACTTTAATAACTATCGCCCTACGCTCAGAAGCCGTTGGTGAATCGGTTATCTGAGAACATGGGTTCTTCTGAAAATTTCAAATTGAAAATCCTGCGAAGCGATACGCTTCACGATCACATAACTGCGTAAGTCGCAATTATTTCTTTGTTGTTCTGTTGAAACGCTTATTGAACTTTTCAACTCTGCCGCCTGTATCAACGAGCTTCTGCTTACCTGTGAAGAACGGATGGCAGTTTGAGCAGATTTCAACAGTGATATTCTCAAGTGTTGAGCCTGTAGCTATTACGTTGCCGCATGCACAGGTAATTGTTGTCTGCTTATAATCCGGATGAATTCCCTGCTTCATTCAGCATTACCTCCTTATTATATTCAAAATTACGAATCTTATAATCCGCACACCGCTTATCAGTATAACATATTATTTTGTATATTGCAAGTCTTTTTTTATATTTTTTTAACTTTTTTCTTTTAGGACAGGGTGTCGGTTCCTGTCTCCAAATGCCATAATGCAGCATAATCATGCCAAAATAAAAAACCGAACTCTCCTCAATAAAGGAAAAGTTCGGATTTGGTGACTCCTGCGGGAATCGAACCCGCGTTGTCGGCGTGAGAGGCCGAAGTCT
>JBJEFT010000070.1:0-2655 GCA_051874315.1 Candidatus Ornithomonoglobus sp. | reverse complement strand
TTTTTTCATTTGCGGTATTTCGTTGAATTTCACAAAAGGCCGCAGCTTTTACTGCTTAACCACAACATTTTCTTCTCCAAATTCATATTTAAGCTCTCTGATAGCGGACGCAGACCCGTTGAAATACAAATCGCGCGGCACGCGTACCACCTTTCGCGTATCCTTGAAGAATACTCTGACCTCAAAATCACCCCGAAACGGTAAGAGCGCATCTCTGACCCTGTCGAAAAGCTCCCGGCTGTTCTCATTGACCCTGATATAAAGTATCGGTCCAGCCGCCCGCTTTGGCGCGCGGCTGCCCTGACGGTCTGCCGGAGAATTATTTCTCATACTCCCGTCCGGATGCTTCATCGCTTCGTCAAGCATTTCAACATGATTAAGCAAAAGCTTCGGTTCCTCGTCCTCTCTCAGGCTGAGCGTGCCCTTTACGAGCACCATATTTCCCTCCTGCAATACTCCTGAATACTGCGTCAGTACCTTTGGAAATACCAGGCATTCAACAGAGCCGTAGGAATCCTCCAGCGTGAGGAACGCCATCTGAGTTTTGTTCTTTGTAGTTTTATTCTTTCTTGCCTCTATGATACAGCCGAGAACTATGCTGTCACCGTCATTAAGTCCGTTTCCGGTGTTTACATATTCTCCGTTCTCATCCTTTGTTACACTTTCGTTTATCATAAAAGTGCTGTGCGGAGTGAACTCCTTCAGCCTTGAGGTATATTCCTCCATCGGATGACCCGAAAAGTACATGCCTGTTGACTGCTTCTCCATTCTCAAAAGCTCCCGCTTCGGAAACTCATCAATATCCGGCAGCGCAATTTCAGGAGCTTCTTCAAAATCATCAAATAATGACACCTGGCCGGCAATGTTATTATGCATGCGCTCCGATGTGCCCTTCATTACCGCTTCATACACCTGCATAAGCTGCGAGCGCTTAACATTCATTGAATCAAACGCTCCGCTGCATATAAGTCCTTCAACGGCGCGCCTGTTCATATCGGCCCCTGTCATCCTGTCAATAAAATCGGAGAAGCTCTTGAATTTACCGTCAGCCTCGCGTTCGGCAACAAGATGCTCAATAAACGCTTTTCCTACATTTTTTATCGCGGATAAGCCGAACCGGATCTTTCCGTCCTCAACCGTAAAGTTAACATTACTTTTATTAACATCGGGCGGCAGTCTGTCAATGCCCATCTCCTTACAATTTATGATGTAATGGTTTATTTTATCCGAATCATCTATTGTGGAAATCAGCGCCGCCATATATTCGACAGGATAAAAGGTTTTAAGGTATGCCGTCTGATACGCTACGAAAGCGTACGCCGCCGCATGGGATTTGTTAAAGCCATAGTTTGCAAATTCGTTTATTTCGTCAAAAATCGAAACAGCCGTCTGCTCGTCAATACCCATATTTATACAACCGGGTATTCCCTCCGCCTCGTTTCCGTAAATGAAGTTCTGCCGTTCTATTTTCATCTGGGCGGCCTTTTTCTTCGATATTGTACGCCGCATCTGATCCGCCTTGCCCAGCGAATACCCCGCGAGTGACCGCACGATCTCAATAACCTGCTCCTGATATACCATACAGCCGTAGGTTACGTCAAGTATCGGCTCCAGCTTCGGATGCTTATATGTTATCCTTTCGGGATTTTTCTTATTGGCAATATATCTCGGTATCTGCTCCATCGGTCCCGGACGGTACAGGGCGATTCCGGCTATGATGTCCTCAAGACTGTCGGGATGCAGCTCGATCATAAAGTTCTGCATACCCGTATTTTCAAGCTGGAATACTCCGTCATCATTGCCCGACGCGATAAGCTCAAATACCTTTTTCTCATTATAGTCAATTTTATCAAGGTCTATGTCTACACCCCTGATTTCCTTTATAATTCTCAACGCGTTTTTAAGCACCGTAAGGTTGCGCAGTCCCAGAAAATCCATTTTAAGCAGCCCGAGGCTCTCTACCGTATCCTTGGGGAACTGCGTCGTTATAAAATTATCTTCATTTAAGGTAAGCGGAACATAGCCCACGATCGGCTCTCCCGTGATAACAACACCTGCGGCATGAGTTCCCGCCTGACGCGGCAGCCCCTCTATCGCTCTTGAGGTGTCTATAAGGCGCTTCACCTGCGGATCACCGTCATAAAGAGCCTTCAGCTCCGGCGCGTTCTCAAGCGCGGTGTCTATCGTTATGTTCAGATCTCTCGGGACAAGCTTTGAAATTCTGTCAACCTCGGCATACGGCATACCGAGCACGCGCCCTACATCGCGTATCGCCTGCTTTGCCTTCAGTGTGCCGAAGGTTACGATCTGGGCGACATTTTCCGCGCCGTACTTTTCAACCACATACCGGATCACCTTAGCTCTGCCCTCCGGCTCAAAGTCTATATCAATATCCGGCATGCTTACACGCTCAGGATTGAGAAATCTTTCAAAAATAAGACCGTATTTTATCGGGTCAACGCTTGTTATTCCCAATGTATACGAAACAATACTTCCCGCTGCGCTGCCTCGTCCGGGGCCGACCTCCACATCATGCGTTCTTGCAAAATGGATAAAATCGCGGACGATAAGGAAATAATCGGTAAAGCCCATTCTTTTTATTACGCCGAGCTCATAATCGAGACGCTCTGCCAGCTCCTTGGGCGCCGGGTCTCC
>JBJEFT010000069.1:0-2659 GCA_051874315.1 Candidatus Ornithomonoglobus sp. | reverse complement strand
GGGAGCGCCGTCCTTCGGCAGTACCGCGGCATGGTATGATGATATTTCAGCAACTGTAGAAGCCTTCGCAAGACCGCTCTGGGGGCTTGTTCCGCTGTGGCGGGGCGGATACGGCGATGATGAAATGAAGGAGATTTACCGCAGCGGCATAATAAACGGCACCGATCCCGAATCCGATAAATACTGGGGTGAGACAGGAGACTGCGACCAGCGCTATGTCGAAATGGCGGCGCTTGCGTATGCGGTTCTTTTGACGCCCGATGTTGTCTGGGAGCCGCTTACACAGGAGCAGAAGCGAAATTTTGCAGACTGGCTGCTGCAGATAAACGCGCATAAGGTTTGTGACAGCAACTGGCGGTTTTTCAGAGTGCTTGTAAATATCGCGCTCAAATCGGTCGGGGAGGAATACTCACAGGCAAGGCTTGATGAGGATTTATCACGCTTTGATGATTTCTATCTCGGAAACGGCTGGTATATGGACGGACCGCAGCATCAGAAGGATTATTATGTATCTATGGCAATTCATTTTTACGGACTTATTTATTCCTGCTTTGAGGCTGATGAGTATTCCAAAAAATTCAGGGAAAGAGCTGAGCAGTTCGCAAAATCCTTTATATATTGGTTTGCCGATAACGGAGCGGCGCTTCCTTACGGACGCTCCCTCACCTATCGTTTTGCGCAGGGCGCGTTCTGGAGCGCATGCGTTATGGCGGGTGTTAAGCCTTTTACGGACGGTGTAATGAAGGGGATAATTTCAAGACATATCGAATACTGGATGGACGCGCCGATGCTTGATAACGGAGGCGTTCTTACCGTCGGTTACCGCTATCCCAATCTCGTAATGGCGGAGCATTATAATTCACCGGGTTCGCCGAACTGGGGACTTAAATTCTTTGCGCTGCTCGCGTTGGATGATGATAATCTTTTCTGGAGCGCAAAAGCCGAGCCGATGCCGGAGCTTGCAAAAACCGCGCTTATCCGCGAGGCGGATATGTTTGTAACCCGTACTGACGGAGAGGTAACCGCGTATCCGGCGGGAACGCATGATAATTTAAGCTGCGGACAGCTCACATCAAAGTATCTGAAATTTGCATATTCAACAAGATTCGGCTTTAATGTGAAGTACAGCGATCTGTCGATAAACGAGGCATGCGGGGACAATATGCTCGTGTTCGATATAGGCGGCGTATTCTGCGAAAGACGCTTTAATTACAGCTTTGAGCTTACAGAGGAGCATATTGTGATCAACTGGTCACCTGTAAAGGGGATAAGGGTCAGAACAGAGGTCATACCCGGTGAGGACGGGCATATAAGAAAGCACAGGGTAGAATCGGATTTTGACTGCATTGCATATGACGGAGGCTTTGCGGTGGCAAACAGTGACAAAGACCACTGTCTTATGGAGGCGCGGGGAAATACCGCGTCTGCGGACAGTATGTCCGCGGGCTGCTCGGTAAAATCCGAAACCGGAGAAGGTATTATTGCTTGCGCCGCGGTAAATACAAATGTGCTTTATACAAAGACCGTTATCCCTACAATAAGATACAGAATACATAAGGGCACAAATGAATTTACAACGGTAGTCAGCACAAGATATTTTGAGGAAATTAATTAAAAATATTGACTTTAAACGGCAGATATTGTATAATATATATAATAAAATTTTAAACAGGAGGAAATACCAATGGTAAGAAAAGCTTTGACAATGAACGTATATCCGGAGTACATAGACGAGTACATCAGACGCCATGATGAGCTCTGGCCGGAAATGAAGGAAATGATCCACGAATACGGCTGCCGCAATTACTCAATTTTTGTAAACAGAGAGACAAAGACACTCTTTGCTTATCTTGAAATTGAGGATGAGGAGAAGTGGGCAAAGGCTGCGGATACGGAAATCAACAGAAAGTGGTGGGATTATATGGCTCCTATTATGGAAACAAACCCCGATAACAGTCCTGTTGAGATACCGCTTGAACAGGCTTTCCATCTGGATTAACCGTAAATACCGGGAGTGCTTTTGTACTCCCTTATTTTTTTGCGTGGCGGCGCAGTATAATTTCTCTGTCACCCGTCAATAGATAACAGATCGTTCAATATACATATCCGAAAGCAAAATAATATAAGTCTTAATATACTCCTTGTATGCAAAAATTTAAAGAAATATTTTATCTGATTTAACATAATGATAGTAATGTAAATAAATCACGGGAGGAGTGTATTAATGAAAAGGAGTTTAATTATATTTGGAATTATAACGGCTATGACTTTGAGCGGCTGCGCCTCTGTTAAGACCGATAATTCTGTCAATTCTGTGGAGGTCATTTCGGCAGGTGATTATTCGGCGCTTGACGGTACCGGGAGCGGATGGGGCTTTGTGCGGAAAAAAGGCGCGCCGCCGGAAATTCCATCGGCACAGGCGAGTATGCTTGAAAAATATAACGGTCGGTACATAGACCACAGCAAGGAGAAAAATCTGTATCTTACCTTTGATGAGGGCTATGAAAACGGTTTTACGGCAAGGATACTTGATATACTTGCGAAAACCGATACGCCTGCCGCGTTTTTTGTAACGGGTCCGTACCTTGAAGGGCAGGGTGAGCTGATAAAGAGGATGATAGACGAGGGTCATATTGTAGGCAACCACACAGTCCATCAT
>JBJEFT010000068.1:0-2677 GCA_051874315.1 Candidatus Ornithomonoglobus sp. | reverse complement strand
CTAAATTCTCTATGGAAACATTTTACACGAGAATTTACTTTGGCAATTAAGATGTTTTTATAAATTGCCGCAAATTTTTCTGTCAATATTGACAAACAGAACAGAAAATGGTATAATAATTACATTAAATGAACTTTACGAAGGGAGCATCTGCGATGATAACTATTGTGGCAAATTTTGATGTTAAGCCTGATTGTGTTGATAAATTTATCCGTCTTGCGGCTGACTGCACACGCAATACGCGTAAGGAGAACGGCAATCTTTCATATAAGGTTTTTCAGGCGCGCTATGATAAGGCTAAGTTTACCTTTATCGAGGAATGGCTCAATGACGTTGCCATTGACAAGCACAACGAAATGCCGCATTTTAAGCTTTTTCTTGATCAGATCGCTCCGCTGATCAACGGAGAGCCTGCTATTGAGCAGATAATGAATGTTCCGGCAATACGGTAAAATTGATTGGATTAATACATAACCGTCGCAGCTTTTACGGCGGTTTTTTTGTGAGTTAAGCTAAAGGAGGTCGGGGATTATGGCAATATTTACGATAGGAGATCTGCATCTGCCGCTTGGCATAGATAAGCCTATGAATAAATTCGGGCAGCAGTGGGACAATTATGTTGACCGAATCGCGAGGAACTGGGCGGCGGCTGTGCGCGATGAGGATACGGTCGTGATTCCGGGTGATTTTTCATGGGCAACCTATATTGAACAGGCAGAGAGGGATTTTGAATATCTGGAGGCGCTGCCGGGCAGAAAGATTATTATAAAGGGCAATCACGATTACTGGTGGACCACAATGAGTAAGCTCAATGAGTATATAGCGAGGAATAATTTTAAAAGCATTTCCTTTCTGCAGAACAATTCATATACCGCAGACGGGATCTCGATCTGCGGAACACGCGGCTGGATATATCCGGCGTGGACAACCTTTTCCGAATCGGATGAGAAGTATTTTAACCGTGAGGTGGGACGGCTGGAGCTTTCGCTTAAAACCGCGCAGACGGATAAGATATATGTGTTCACGCATTATCCGCCGATGTCGCGCGAGGGCGAGGGCAACGCGTTTACGGAGATGATGAAGCGGTATGGGGTCAGCCGGTGCTACTACGGGCATCTTCACGGCTACAGTCACGCAAACCGTATTCCTGACAATGTGGACGGTATTGAATATCAGCTCGTATCATCGGACTATTTAAGATTTATGCTGAAGGTTGTGAGGTAATTGCCGTAAACACATCCTCAATGCTTTCACGGATAACAAGATCGGCATACCGGTCAAATTCCGTGGGAGCTTTGTTTATTATAACAAGGCGGCTGCGCATATAGCTTTCCAGTATGCTTTTTGCCGGATATACCGCAAGGGAGGTGCCGCCGACAATAAGCGCCTCGGCTGCCATTGCGTATGCGTTTGCCATGCGCACCATGTATTCGTCAAGCGGTTCGCCGTAGAGCACAACCTCAGGCTTTACAATGCCGCCGCACTTGCAGCGGGGAATACCGGAGGAATTAATAATATGCTCCATGCCGTATTTTCTGCCGCAGTTCATACAATAGTTATAATGCACATTGCCGTGCAGCTCAAGAACGGTATTGCTTCCGGCGGCGCGGTGCAGTCCGTCAATGTTCTGGGTTATAACGGCTTTAAGTTTTCCCTTTCTTTCAAGCTCCGCAAGCGCGTAATGCGTGATATTGGGCTTTGCTTCGGGGAACAGCATATTTTTTCGGTAAAAATCAAAAAATTCCTCGGTGCGCGCCGTAAAATAATCATGGGAGAGAATTTCCTCCGCGGCCTTGCCGCCTATACCGCGGGAGCCGCGGAAATCGGGTATTCCGCTTGCGGTGGATACGCCCGCCCCGCCGAAGAATACTATATGATTTGATTTATCTATTATTTCCTTTAATTTTGCAAGACTCATATTTCCTCCGTCAGCCGTTGTCAAATAAATTTTCTTGTTTTAATTATAGCATCTGCAGGACAGTTTTGCAACCGGCTATTGAAATAATAAATCCGATGTGTTAAAATATAAATAATTTTTAAAGGAAACGGTGATTTATATGCATATGTATCTTCTTAGTGAAATACAAAAGCTGAGAGCGGACAAGCTTTCACAGGAAAAGACTGGTTCTATAATTCTGAGTATCAATCAGAACCTTAAAAAACTAAAGGACAGGGAGCCGGCTCCCGATGCCGCAGATTATAATGACTGGGAGGAGCGCTATTATGAGGTAAAGCATCTCGGAGAGTATGCCGATGCTCTGGCGAACAGCATAGCCTCCGGCGACGCGGATAAAATCAGCGGCGCTATTGACGATTTTAAGGCGGCGGCAGAGGATTTTCAGCTGATATACGGCGGACTGGAAACATGGAGGATAAAATGACGACATATGAAAAAATATATGAGGCGGTAAAGCAGATACCGAAAGGGCGTGTTGCGACTTACGGACAGGTAGCTGCGCTTGCGGGTAACCGCGGCTGGGCGAGAGTCGTAGGCAACGCGCTGCATAAAAACCCCGATCCGGCTTCAATTCCGTGCTATCGTGTAGTAAACTGCCGCGGCGAGGTGTCAAAGGCGTTCGCCTTCGGCGGTGGCAACCGTCAGCGCGATCTGCTTGAGTCCGACGGCGTGGAATTTGATAAAAACGGCAGAGTCATTATGAAAAAATACAGCATATGA
>JBJEFT010000067.1:0-10589 GCA_051874315.1 Candidatus Ornithomonoglobus sp. | reverse complement strand
CTTCATCAGCTCACCCGGTACATTCATCGCATAGTCAAAGGCATAGCCGTTATTATATGCCCATTCAACATATGCCCTGAGCCTTGCGGGAACATTGCCGGTGTATTCCTGCTCATGCGTGAAGATTTCAAGCATATTTCCGTTATAGCCTTCAAGAGCGCTTAATGCCGACTGCGTATCCTTTACGCTTTCAAGTCTGAGCTGCGAACGTATCAAACGCAGATTTTTGACAGTATCATAATAATCGTTGTTGGCAATGATGTAATTATTCAATGCTTCATCAAAATAATATGAAGCTCTGGTGTCATCAGCGGTTAAAAGTCCTGTTACGCCCAGCTCACATATAGCGTCAACACAGTCCGCGTCGCCTGCGAAAAAGCCAAGACGCGTTACCGTGTCAATGCTTGCGGCGTTATTGCCTGTTGCTTTCATAACAGCGTCACGGAAGCTTTCATATGATGCCTTAAGCTCCTCCGCCGTTCCGTTTGTCCTGCCCGATACGACCTGCGCTGTATACTGTGTTTTATCATCCTCCGCATGAAATGCAAATTTCAGCCAATCCGAATTTGCCGCAAGCTCCTGTGAATACCGGTCAGGAAGATCTGATATGCTGTAGCTGCTGTCTGATGAGTACTTATTAAAGCAGTTCAATGTAAATACCGCACCGAAGCTGTCGTGCAGACTCTTCAAGTCCGCAAGAAAGCTGTTTTCAAAGACTGAGCCGTATTCATTATCGGTAATATCTTTCAGACAGGCATATACATCGTCAAAGGATATATGCATATATTTCCCGTTCAGAACCGAATCCTGTCCGTCTGCCGGTTGTTTCGTTGCCGTTGGCTCTGACGGAGCCTGTGTCGCATCCTCCGGCTCCTCCGTATACGCGTACGCTATTGCGGAAATGTTACTCTGTGTCTGGTATGTATAAATAACATAGACGTGACCGGCTTTCATATCAATTGTTCTGACACCCTCAGTTGATGAGGTGAAGTCACTTCCGGCTATTGTACCGTTCGCCTTTGTGCATACCGAAAGATCATAGTCACCATTCTCAAAGTCGTAGTAATATATTCTGCATTTCTTGCTGCTTGTCGCTGACGGGAAGCCGATCGTAAGGCTCAGCGTGCCGTCAGCCTTTGGCCGGGCGATCAACGCGCGCTTTGTATCGTTTACGCTGTTAGTCTCGCCTATTGATGCCCCGGCAAACTGAATCTCTTCGTAAAGCGCATCGTTTGCCGCAAGGCTCACGGTGAGGTCAATATACTTGCTTGTATCCGAATAAGTTGTTCCGGCAATGTCTGCTATACCGTCACCGATCTCATAAGTATAAATCTTCTTTTCCGTATCAGCCGAACCGGCAATCCCCTGAATCACATCACGCTCCGGCGAATATTCAACCTCCTCCGGCTGAACGGTGATTTCTCCGCTGTATGTAAATTCATAGCTGCCGCTGCCTAAATTGATTGTCTGATACTCTATACCCATCGTACCCTCGCCCGCATTGCCGTTCTTCTCTATAAATTGACCGCTGCCGATTATCGGAAGATCAAGCTCTGCTGTTACGTTTGCAGGAACTGTTATTGCTATATCATAGGAGGCTTCGTCTCTTGTATAGCTTACCTTCACCGCGCCGCGCTCTGTGCTCACACTTGCATTGAGTGATGTGAGAGCTGTATAAACAGGCGCGATCCTTACCTTTGACGCGCCCGGCGCAAGGTTGGATACTCCCGCAAAGTTTTCCAGAATATCCGCGGCCGCTGTCGCGCCCCAGCCGTGGGACTGGGAATCACTTGAGGTATCCGCCTTCCATGACTCGAAGGTAAAGCTGTAGCCCTTCTTGATTTCTTTTGCCCAGCCATAGTCCTCCGGCTCGGTGAAGAGCTTCAGCGCTGCCGCATACTCGCCAGAGCTGAACAATCCCTTTGCAAGAATATCTGCCGTCATCGGTCCCTGCTGCATACCGAGACCCGCAACATATTCTGCCATTGCGGCACGGTTTTCCTCCGGCGCAATGTCAAACGCAAGTGCATAAGAGTTCGCGTGCTGTGAAACATGCGCGACCTGCTCTCCGTTTGAATTTAAGCCGTCACAGAATAATCCATCTGAATTGAGAAGCTTATTGTTAATAGCTGCCTTTATTGCGGCCGAACGGTTTTCCATATCCGCCTGATCGGCTGAATTACCGATAACCTCTGCCATATTTGAAACAACATCGAACGCGCGCTTTGAAATCATATTAACCGTTGATCTTGCTCCGTTCTTTGTATTCGTCCAGTCATAGCCGAAACGACCTGACTCCGGCCAGTCCACGATTCCATACTGATAGGAATTCGGCGCATTATTACCACCGTCAAGCTTCGTTACAAGACCGGTCTCACTGCTTATGTATTTTGAAATATAATCCGCAACCGCTTTTGCATAAGGATACGCTTTTTCAAGTGTAGCTTTATCTCCGGTTGTCATATAATAATTCCATATCCAATATGGGAAATTTACAGTAAAATCGGGTATATCGCGCTGTCCGTCGCCGTTGGGGTATACGCTGTTGATATGTCCGTTCAGTGTGCCGTCGCTGTCCGTCCAGAAACGCTCCATTGAGCAAATAAACTGGTCGATCGCCTTTCTTGACGCTTCACGCTCAAACACGGTTGCCATTGAAGCCTCTGAAATATTTATCGAATCCTGAAGGAACTGGCCCTTCTCTCTTGTCGGCGTGTCAACAAAGCTGTTCTGAACAGAATACAATGATGAACGCTTCATCAGCTCAAATACACTGTTGAGCATTGTATTTGACGTTTCAAGTGTACTGTCACGGTCCTCCGGCACATTCGTATGAACCACCTTTGCCGTGATAGTATCAGTTGTAAAGGCTTCGCCGCATGCCGGGATTGAAAGATAGCGGAATGCAAGGTGATCCCACGCGTTATAGGTCTGCTCTCCCGCTTTCTGTGTATACACCCATCTCATGTCCGTGTCCTGCGTTCCGTTAGCTGTGCTGTTTACCGCGCCTGTTGACAAAAGAACATAGCTGCCTTGAAGCTGAATTTCTCTGCCCGCTGTACCGTTCTTAAATACAATACATGGTCTTGCAGGAATTACCGTACCGAAGTCCGCAACGGTTGTTCCGTCATCAAGCACGGTTACGGATACCGGATGTACCTCGTATGATGTCGGTTTTGAAAGCTCCGGCGTGATTGAGGTTATCTCGCTTGTTGTATTTGTGCCCAGCACGACTGCGGGTGTCCATCCCGCCGCGTCAAAGTCATCTGTTGAAAACCCATCCTGTGCATTTGCCGCATTGTATTTTTCAACAAAATCACCCTCGCCGTTTCTTGTTGTTGTTCCGCTGAACGGCACCGATGTTGAAACAGTCCAATCACTGCTCGTTGTAATAACACTGCTTGTGCCGTCCGTGTAATACACGTTAATGCGGCCGATAAAGGCTGCGTCTGTTGCCGCTCTGCCCTGCCCCGGTCCGTACGTGCGCACAATTGCGCCGGCTGTGAGAGTGTTGCTGTCCTTCTTTACCGCCTCTGTAATGTCCCAGCCCTGATAGCGTGTTTCCGAGGCATAGTCAAAGCTCTGCCCTCTGCCTATTTCCTCACCGTTTATATACAGGTCATAATCCTGGCATCCTGCAAAATAACCCATTGCCTTTGCAATAGTCTTACCGTTCTCGAGCGTACCGCTTCCGCGGACATACCAGAAATGATTATACTTGCCCTGTGTCACAGCCGCGCCGCCTGTACCGTCGCTTATCCAGTCCGCATCCCAGCTTTCATCGGAAATGCCTGTAGCAAATGCCGCTTCTTCACTGTACGGCGATTCTGCGCCGTTCTTATCCCAGGTCTTAACCCTCCATGAATAAGGATAACCCTCCTTTAACGCTCCGCCGCAAGCCACATAGCTCTGCTCGCTTGATTCTACCTTTCCAGAATCCCAGGCAATTTCACCGGTAACTCCGTCAGTTACGATAATTTCATATGCGGTCTGCACCTCATTGAAATCACTGTCATTCACAATCCAGCCGAATGTCGGGTTCTCGACATTCAGCGGATCATTCAGCTCATTCGTCAGCAAGCCTGTTGGAGCTGACGGCGCAGTATTGCTATCGTCAGCTACCGGCACAACAATTGATGAACCGATAAGCGATGCAGTTACAGCAGTAAAAATCATGTTTTTTAAAATATATTTTCCTTTCATATGCTTCTTCCTTTCGATAGCTGCATTCTGTTAATTATTCTTCTGCTCCTATAAATGACATACCGCTTACAGTAAATGAAACACTGCTGTCATTATAGTAATACGCCCAGATATCGTTATCACTATGAAGTATATCAGCATATCCGGGACAAAGCAACCTGAAAACTTCTCATAAGTATATGTTTTTTGTTGATTTCTTCTCAATCATCTTCAATTTATCGCTATTTCAGCAAAAAATATCATGATTTTTTCCAAAGGCAAGTGTTTCCCTATCTTGACACGTATCATACCGCATGATATAATATATTGCAGTAAATAACCTTATCATCTGCGAAAGAAGGTACCGGACATGAAAAAAGAACCTATGTTTAAGTCAAACAAAAAATTTGAAATTCAATATCAGGGACTTACCTTTGGTCATGATATGAAGCGGGAACATTTTCATAATACCTATGAGCTGCTGTACATTACAAACGGCTCGCGTCGCGTAAGTATTGCGGGAAATACATATATCCTTAATCAAGGCGATATGATAGTCATCGAACCGTATGTGAAGCATCAGATAACCCGCAGCGGCAATGCGCCGTACTCACGCTATCTTGTCAACATTGATCCGGAAATATTTCAGGGTATCTATACAAAAACGGAAATATCCGCAATCACTTCAAAAATCAAAACTCAGATACTGCATTTTAACGTTCCCTCGTCGATCGAAGAACATTTTCGCAAAATCCATGAAAAAGCAGCCTCATCTAACCGCATCATCGCAAAGCTGGCTGTGCCTCAGACCGCTGTAATGCTTTTCGACACCATGAGCTGCTGTGATATAACCGAAATCGCTCTTGACGGAACAGAAAAGCCCAAACCTGATATTATTCGTGCGCTTAACTATATTGATGAGCATTATGCCGAAAATATCAGCCATGAGGAGCTTTGCGCGTTTCTGCATACGAGCAGGGCATCCTTCTACCGTCAGTTCACAAGCACGGTCGGGATTCCGCTGAAGCAATATATACTGCATAAAAAGCTTATCGCCGCAACAACTCTGCTTGCCGATCACAAAGATATAAAAATATCTCATGTCGCCGAGCAATGCGGATTTGCATCTCACGCAGCTATGACAAGGCTCATAAAGGAGGTTTACGGCAAAACACCAAAGGACATACAAAAACACGGCACTGCCTGAAAACCGACCCGCAAATCCCTTTCGCAGGCTGCGGATCGGTCCGGTCGATCGTTATCATTGTTTTTATATGGAATAGCACATTTCCTATAAAGTAAGGCGAAGCGTTTCTCCGTTTCTCATTTTGACGCGCACAGCATTGCCGCTCAGACCTCATCTCCGCTCACATTCACATTGATCAGCTGTAAATTATCAATATTCTTTGATTTCATTCCATATCTGCCATGAGCCGTAACATTTTCAAGATATATGTTTTTAAACGGTCGTTCAGGCAAGCCGCACAGATAGACCGCATTGCCGGCTGCGGTGCGAACGTCAATATTTTTAAAATAAAGACCGTCTACCACAGGAGTTTTCTCGCTTACAGCCTCCTTTAAATCGGCATCAAATTCATCGTATCCGTAAAACCCGTCGGCGTAAACAGCTCCGCGGAACCATTTTGTATCGCTGATTTCCGTATTGCGGTTTATAAGCGAGCAGTTTTCATAATGTATATTCTTAACATACCCGCCGCGTCCGCGTACAGCCTTTATACTTGCAATACTGTGCGTATTTTCAAAATCATAGTTCCTGACAAAAACATTCTGTACACCGCCCGACATCTCACTTCCGATCGCAACACCAAATCCGCTTTTAAAGCGGCAATTTTCTATCGTGATATTTTCAGACGCGATTGCTGTCCTGCGCCCATGCTCATCTCTGCCGGATTTGATCGCAATGCAGTCATCCTGACTTGCGATAAGCGAATTTGAGATCCTGACCTCTCTGCACGAGTCAACGTCAATACCGTCGCCGTTAAAAATACCCTTGTATTCTCTTCCGAGTTCATCATATTTTGTATGTATATTTATATTTTCTATCAGAATATCACGGCAGTAAATCAGATGCAGACACCATGCCGGTGACTGACGGATCGTGACGTTACGGATCGTAACGCCCCGCGCGTTTCTTATACACACAGCCCGTCCGCGTTTTCCGCGGTTTTCCTTCATTTCCAGAGCGAACAGCTCCGCTCCGTTTGCGTCAATCGTCCCTTTACCGTCAATTTTAATATTCTCATACGGCGCTCCGTCCGTATTAATAAGGCTTGCATAGCACAGCTGATTTTTTCCTTCAAAAGGATAACCCATAACCGGAAAATCCTCAAGCCGTCCGCTCCCGATAAGACGCGCGCCCTCCTCGATATAAAGCGTCATATTGCTTTTTAAAAACAACGCTCCCGTAATAAAATCACCCTTGGGAACGTACACTGTCCCGCCGTTATCGCATAAATCTATCGCGTTTTGTATTGCGTCCGTGCATATCGTATTTTTATCGGGCACTGCTCCGTATTCTGTGATATTATAAAGCTTCATGATTTATTCTCCTCATATACTTGTTGCATTTATTATATAATTGTCATTCGCCGCTGTCAAGCTCTCAGTTATCTTTTTGCAGACAAGGTTCAGCCGCAGCTTATGATATTTACTGTGTCCTGATGCAGGCCGTCTGCTGATGCGGTTACTGTAATTTTCCCCGGCTCCGCGGCTCTTACCAGCAGCTGACACAAGCCGTTAAAGGCGCGCCTTACCGGCAGCTTCTCACTGCTGCGGTCACCCGGATTTCCGTTTCCTGTTCCCAAAAGGACACCCGCTCCGCTGAGCTGAAAATAAATTTCATTATCAGCTGTCGGAACCGTCACTCCGTTTTTATCCGTAACACGGACATTGATAACTGCGGTGCTGTCCGGCGCGATCTGATCCTTGTACGGCATAAGCTCTATTTTATACGGCTCGCCCGTCGTACAGACAGTTTTTGTCATTATCTCTCTGCCCTCTTTGTAACCCTTGGCTTTTACCTCGCCCGGCTCATATGTAACATTGTCCCACGAAAGATAGCGGTTCTTCTCCATTCTCTTTCTGCCATAGCTTTTTCCGTTCACAAATAATTCGACCTCCTCAAGATTGCTGTAGCAATACACGGGCAGTGCTTTACCCTCCATGCCCCGATGGTTCCAGTGAGGGAAAATATGCAGAACCGTTTCCTCCGTCCACCAGCTTTTATAATAATAGTAATTATCCTTTGGAAAACCGCAGTAATCAAAAATTCCGAACTGCGAATAAACCGCCGGATACGCAAGCGGCGTAGGCTCACCGCGGTAATCCATGCCCGTCCACAGAAAAATCCCCGCGAGGTAATCCCGCTCAGCAAAATATTCCCACATGCTCTCGCCTATATCTCTTCTCTTTGCCTTTTGCGCGTTTTTGCATTTTATTCCGTTGTCCGGGTCAAGAATGTAATATTGTCCTCTGTTTTCGTTTGTGCTGTAACAGCCGCGCGTACCGCTGTTTGTGTCTGCCTCGGAGATAATAACCGGCTGCCTCGGCATACGCCTGTGATAGTCATCCCATGCGGTTTTACAGTAATTAAAACCCATAACGTCAAGATGCTTTGTTACATTGACATATTCCGCGGCATTGTCAAACCGTTCCTTCCCGTTCCAGCAGACAACCGCTGCTGTCACGGGACGGGACGGGTCTGATTTTTTTATCTCAGCCTTCATTGTAACTGTAGTGCGGACCGTTTCAGGACGGTGCTGAGAAAAAATCTCCTCATTGCCTATTCCGTACAAGAAAACGCAGGGGTGGTTTCTTGCGGTTTTTACCATAGACCGCAAAGACTCCAGATCCTCTGCCGCGCTTGACATTCTGCGCGTTTCGTCAAATACAAGAATCCCCAATCTGTCGCAGATATCCAGAAGCTCATGCGTCATCATGTGATGCGCGCTGCGGTATGCGTTCATTCCCATGCCCTTCATCCGCGCCATTCTATATTCCCAGACGCTCTCGTCGGCGGCAATTCCTACTCCCGCGTGATCCTGATGACAGCACAAACCTTTGATTTTCAGCCTACGTCCGTTTAAGTAAAAACCTGTGTCCGCGTCAAAACGAATATGGCGTATACCAAAGCTTGTTATAACTGTGTCGGTTAAAGCTCCGTCTGCATAAATATTTGTTTTAAGACTATATAAATAAGGATTTTCCGTGTCCCACAAAGTTATATTGTCCAGTGTCGTATTCTGATTGCATACGGTGTTATCCCATGCCGCAGTCCGAATATTTTTTATGATGCGCGCCAGCTCAGCTCCGCTCGCATCACATATAATCTGCTCAACCGTTACTTCTCTGTCGAAAAGACACTTGTTTTCTATCTCCGTTCGTATATTGACGGCAGCTGAATTTTTTTCCGTATCTGCTTCGGAATATATAAATATACCGTTTGGCGCAGCGGAAATATCATCTTTTATTTCCAGCCATACATGACGGTAAATTCCGCCGCCCTCGTACCACCACCCCTCGCGTCCTGTCGAGTCAACGCGGACAGCAAGAGTATTTGAGCCGCCGATATTCACAAAATCGGTGACATCGTAATAAAAGCTGTCGTAGCCGCTGCGATGTGTGCCGACAAAGTATTCGTTCATGTACAGGTCGCTGCTTCGGTATACTCCGTCAAAATATATGTACACACGTTTTCCTTCACATTCCTTCTGGATCTCAAAGCGTTTTCTGTACCACACAACACCGCCCTCCAGGGA
The DNA here is from genome assembly GCA_051874315.1 of Candidatus Ornithomonoglobus sp. Taxonomy (GTDB): domain Bacteria; phylum Bacillota; class Clostridia; order UBA1381; family UBA1381; genus Ornithomonoglobus. The sequence goes on along the minus strand of JBJEFT010000067.1, from coordinate 1,629 downwards.
ACCCCCCGCAAAATGGCGGCTGTCTATACTCTCCATTTCCGGTATTTTCTGCATATCAGATTCCTGAGAATTTTTTTGTGTATAATCTCCCTCCGCAACAAAATCGTGCGGAACATCGATCATCCGCCACTTTGTATCGTTAAAATTCTCAGCTGCGGCGCCAAAGCTGTACGCTCTCGCTTTTGCGCCTCCCCAGCCGTCAGTTGGAGATTGGGGCGGCAAAGCGCCCGGGAAGAAGCGCCAGCCTTTGTCGATATTAATTTTTTTACGCATAATTTTCGGACCCCTCCTGCATTCATTGATAACTACCTTAAATTATATCCTTTTATCATTTATATGCAATTATCTATACTAATCTTTTCAGAAATTTTTTTGATGTAAACTGAACTTTTTCTTGACTTCCTGATTGCCGGACTATATAATATCTGTGAGGTGTATAATAAAATGACTACAAAACGGCAGTTTATATCTGATGATTTTGCAATATCCCAGGAGGAAACAGACAGCGGCTGGACTATGCCTTACTCACATTATCACGCGGCATACGAGATATATATTCTTAAAACAGGCGAAAGAACGGTTATAACAGATGGAGTGGAATACAGTGTAAAAGCCGGAGACGCGGCGCTGTTTTCCTCCGGTATCTCTCACAGAAGCCGCGGCGATGTGCCGTTTTCGGGTATTTGTATTCATTTTTCTGAAAGGTATCTTGATTTTTATTTCAACGCGGAAGCAAAAAGGCTGCTCATGCGGTGTTTTAAAAATAATGTGATAAGCTTAAACGATGGGGATTTCAGCATAATAAAGTATATCGCCGATACCTTTGACAAGAGCGCCTCCGACAATTTTCTAAAGCTCGCTGCGGTTCTGAATATTTTAAACCGCTCCGATACATCGGCGGACATCGGAACATCAGTCATCAATGAGAAAAAAATAAAAAAGTCACAGAGAATTATTGAATACGTGAATGAAAATTATGTCTATATAAAACGAATAAGCGATATAACAGAGCTTTTTGATGTGTCGGAAAACTACGTTTTTCAGGTGCTCCGTAAAAAATACAATATGACACCGAAGCAATATATAAACAAGCTGAGGATAAACAACGCGTGTCACAGACTTAAATATTCCGATAAAAGTATTAAATCAATAGCGCACAACTGCGGCTTTGACACCTACGAATATTTTACAAATGTGTTCAAAAAAACAGTCGGATGCACACCTACCGAATACCGTAAGAAAAAGAATCGAGAAAACAACACCTGTTGAACAGATTTCACGGTGTATAGGGACCATTGGTAAATAGTATAAAAACGAGCTTTTAAAGGATAGATATCTTGATAGGAAAGTTATTTCAGCAAACATAACCTTTTGGTACTCAAAGTACAAAAGGCGAGCAAAATTCCCGCAGGGAATTTTGATAGACGGCGCGGAAAATGTTGTGTAAATAGTATAAAAACGAACCTCCTTGCTGAAAATTAGAGTTCCCTCGGAAACTCTTTCAGTTCCGTAAATCCTTGTTTTTTTACTTGTTCTAATTACACCTTCACCCCCAAAATCCAATAGCAAAATGCACAAATATCTTTTGAAAATTCGTACATTTTGCGAATTGACTTTTCAAAATCCCTT
>JBJEFT010000066.1:0-10601 GCA_051874315.1 Candidatus Ornithomonoglobus sp. | reverse complement strand
GCGTGCCAGCTCCCCTTTTATGGGAGCACAGCAGAGCGCTAAACAATAATTTATTACTCTAATTTCATATAATACGGTTCAAAAGAATTATAAACCCTCTCTATCTCATCCTTTGCCGCCAATGTCTCAGAGAACGCGCTCGCGCTCCCCGCGGCAATACCCAGCCTGAACGCATGGGCATAGCTGCGCTTTTCACACCAGCCCGCCAAAAAGCCCGCTACCATTGAATCTCCGGCGCCTACCGAGTTCTTTACCTCGCCATCAGGAGCTTTGCTCATCAGCACCTCTCCACGCTCCGTTACCAACACAGCGCCCTCACCCGCCATTGATACAAGCACATTTTCCGCTCCCATTTCGCACAGCCGCTCTGCGTACACAACGGCTTCCTCACGAGTTCTTATAGTTACGCCGAATATTTCGCCAAGCTCATGCCGGTTCGGCTTTATAAGGAACGGTCTGTACGGCAGAACGTTTTTCAGCAGATCCTTTTCCGCGTCCACAACCGTCATTATTCCCCTGTTCTGCAAGCGCGCCATTATATCGCTGTAGATCGAGAAGGGCAGCGAATAGGGAATACTGCCCGCAAGAACAAGTATATCTCCCGCCTTGAGAGCGTCAAGCTTTGCCGTAAGCTTAGAAAGGGATTCGCTGTCTATTACGGGACCGGCGGCGTTGATCTCCGTTTCTTCTTCGGATCTAAGCTTTACGTTTATTCTTGAAAGACCTTTTGGCAGCTTGATAAAATCGCTTTTTCCGCCCAAAGCCTCAAAGGCGCGCCTGATTTCGGAGCCGGTAAAGCCGGCTATAAAGCCGAGAGCGGTATTCTCTATTCCGAGATTCGTGAGAACCGTTGAAACATTAAGACCCTTGCCGCCCGGCAAAATCCGCTCACAGACCGAACGGTTGGTCATTCCCTGCTCAAACCTTTCCAAATCCATTACATAGTCCAGCGCCGGATTAAAGGTTACCGTGTATATCATTTGCCGTTCCTCCGTTCCTTACATTAATCATAATTATACTATCATAAGTCCCGTTCAAAGTCAATCTTTTGCGCCCGCAAAAGTCATCTGCGCTTTTGTGTATTTTGTATATCTGTTATGGGATTTCCGGCAAAATTTGAGCATAAAAAAAGATTGACAACATTCTGACATAGGAGTATAATAGTATAGGTTGAATATTGAGGACAATATTATATATTTGTCGATTAATAACAGGCGCACAGAGGGCTGTATTGAATATACATTTTATATTATGCTCTGCCGCCTGATTTTTTTAGGAGGGATAATTTTGCAGACAATATTTGACATTATAAACACTCCCCTTATATGCGTTTTCCTTATAGCTGTTATCGGCTATCTCATAGGAGGAATAAAAATTAAGGGTATTGAAATAGGTACCGCGGGCGTGCTGCTTGTAGCGCTTGTTTTCGGTCATTTTCAGTTTGAGGTGCCGGATTTTGTAAACGATCTCGGTATCGCGCTTTTTGTAACCTCGGTCGGTTTTATCGCCGGACCTAAGTTCTTCAGAAATTTTGTAAAAAACGCAAAATCCTATGTTCTTTTAGGATTGCTTATAATCGCCGCGGGCGCTGCGGTATGCGTAGCGGTTGTGCTTATCTCCGGCGGAAAAATATCTCCGCCACTTGCAGCGGGTCTGCTCACAGGCGCGCTCACAAGCACACCCGGACTTGCCGCTGCCAAAGAGGCTGCGGGCGAGCTCGGCAGTCAGGCGGCAACAGGCTACGGTATAGCCTATCCGTTCGGCGTTATCGGCGTTGTGCTGTTTGTTCAGCTCATTCCTAAAATCCTTAAAGTGGATATGGATGCGGAGCGCAAAAGCTTTGAGGCTACAAACGCCGTAAAGGAGAAAAAATATTCGGGCAGGCTTTTTAAGTTTGATGTTCTTGGTCTTATGCCCCTCGCAGCAGCAATAACCCTCGGCGTCCTTCTGGGAAAGGTTACAATACCGCTTCCCGGCGGCGCGCATTTTGCTCTCGGTACCTCGGGCGGCCCGCTTATCACAGGACTTATTTTCGGTCACTTCGGACATGCCGGAAAAATTGATATAACCGTTAAGCCGGAGGTTCTTAAAACGACCCGTGAATTCGGTCTTGTACTGTTCCTCATAGCGGCAGGTATAAAGGGCGGTCAGTCCTTTGTTTCAGTCCTTATGGAGCAGGGCGTTATGCTTTTCGTATACGGCGCGCTTATGACGCTTATCCCGATGCTGATAGGCTATATATTCGCAAGATATGTGCTCAAGCTGAGCCTGTTTAACAACCTCGGTTCAATATGCGGCGGCATGACCAGTACCCCGGCGCTCGGCACGCTTATAAGCGTAACGGGAACAGACGATGTTGCCTCGGCATACGCCGCGACATACCCGGTCGCTCTGGTATTCATAGTGCTTGCGTCACAATTTATAATAGTTCTTTTGTGACGCAAGTAAAATTTGCATATAAAAGCTGCTTTCGTTCTGAGAGCAGCTTTTTTACATTATTTTGGTATTATAACACGAACCTCTTTATTTAATTTTTTCGCATAATCAATCGTATGCTTTGAGCCTTTTGACACTCCGTCCCATATCACCAGAACCATATCGGCAAGCTCAACCATTGTATCGTTTCTTTTCAGCGGCGCGCCGCGCCTGTAACGGCGGTAATCGGGTCTTAATATTATTTTCGACAGCTTGTGCTTATCCGCATACTGCTCAGCTATCGTGTCAATACCGTTTGCCGCTCCGCTGATAATTGTATCAACCTCCGGCGCGATATACGGCGACAGGTCAAATTCCTTTATGCTCCGCGAGCCTGCTATCAGCAGCTTCATTGTCATTCCTCCCCGTATGATTTTGTCAGAAATTAAAAAATGCATCGCCGCACTAAACCGTAACAGCGATGCATAAAAACACCCGTTCTGCTTTGATTTAATGCTGCGACACATTCTCATAATATTGCTCAACAAAACAACAGTATATGACAAACAAAGCATATAAGTGTTTTTTACAAAACCTTATATACTGTATTTTGTTCAAACAATATTCAATTATGAGAATTGTCGCATTTATATATTATCACATTTTATATGATTTGTAAACCTGAAATTTGAAATTCGGATAAATCTTTAAATCTTTTTTATGAAACGATAAAATTTTTTTACTTGACAAACAGATATACCAATGGTATAATTAAAGCAAAGAAAGGCAGAGCGTACTCATTTACATAACAGTACGGTCAGCCACGAATGATTATACTTTGATAACCGTTTTCCGTTGGCAGTTGGGGAACGGTTATCGTGCTTTTATAGCGAAAGCTATAAGAATGATTATAACATAAAGTATTATTTCTAATGCTTTACAAATAAATTTCTTCATAGCCTATCACCTCCTTGACCCTTTATAGAAGGGCTGCACACATGATTAGCTTTATAGGCTGCGTGCAAAGGTGACTAACCGTTCTGGGTGCATAGGCAAGCGGCAAGCAACGCTTGCGACCAGCCTGTACTAAATGTGAGAGTATCGATGCTCTGCCTTTCAAGGGTTCTCTTGAGAGAACATTATGATTATAGCATATAATATGATAAAATTCAACAATTTTTCTAAATATTTCATAAAAAAGGATACGCCGCATTTAAGCAGTGTATCCTTTTAAAAATCATTCTTTTTTTGTTTTATATTTATCTTTCGTGTCTTGCATACTTAGGCAGCAGCAGCGGTGATACATCGCCTGTATCTATGCCCGCAGCCTGAAGCTCTCCGGCATAATCCTCAATATGCTTTAACGTGAGCGCGCCAAGCTCGACTTCCTTTGACCTTGCAGCCGCAGCCTTGCCCGCGTTTCTTCCGAATACGATAATATCAAGAAGCGAGTTGCCCATAAGACGGTTGCGTCCGTGGATTCCGCCTACCGCCTCGCCGGCTACAAGAAGATTGTCGATAGCCTTTGTGAAGCCATCGCCGCCTATTTCAAGACCGCCGTTCTGATAGTGAAGCGTCGGATATACGAGAATAGGCACCTTTCTCATGTCTATGTCATAGTTGAGGTACATTCTCAGCATTGCGGGTATTCTCTTTTCAATTGTTCCCTCGCCGCCGATTCTCTCAATCATCGGTGTGTCAAGCCATACGCCTGAGCCGAGCGGAGTTGTTACGCCCTTGCCGCGGTCTGTACATTCTCTTATGATCGACGCAGCCGAAACGTCTCTTGTTTCAAGCGGGTGCATGAACGCCTCGCCGTCAACATTGACAAGCATTGCGCCGAGTGAGCGTACCTTCTCCGTTACAAGCGCGCCGAATATCTGTGACGGATATGCAACGCCTGTCGGGTGATACTGTATAGTATCCTGATAGAGCAGCGGCGCGCCCGCTCTGTAGCCAAGCACAAGTCCGTCCGCCGTTGCGCCGTAGTGGTTTGAGGTCGGGAAGTTCTGATAGTGCATTCTTCCCGCGCCGCCCGTAGCGATTATTACCGTCTTTGCGCGCGCTACCATGTAGTCGCCTGTTTCCATGTTCAGAAGAACCGCTCCGGCAACACGGCCGTTTTCGTCCTTTATAAGCTCAACCGCCGATGTGAACTCAACTACAGGTATCTTTCTGTTTATTACCTCGTCACGGAGCGTTCTCATGATCTCCGCGCCCGAATAGTCCTTGCACGCGTGCATTCTCTTTCTTGAGGTTCCGCCGCCGTGGGTCGTCACCATGTCGCCGTCATCGTTCTTATCAAACATTACGCCAAGCTCGTTGAGCCACTTTATAGCGTCCGGCGCCTCCATAACAAGTCTCTTTAAAAGCTCCGGTCTTGCGGCAAAGTGTCCGCCGCCGAACGCGTCAAGATAATGCTGTACAGGTGAATCATTCGGCTTATCCGCCGCCTGAATGCCGCCCTCAGCCATCATTGTGTTCGCATCGCCTATACGGAGCTTTGTTACTATCATAACATCAGCGCCCGCCTCGTTTGCCTCGATTGCCGCAGACGCGCCCGCGCCGCCGCCGCCGATTATGAGAACATCAGTGTCATAGTCTATTTTGTCAAGATCAATATCAACGCCCAGCAGACGGCTGTTTGAATGAAGAAGCTTTGCCAGCTCCTGCGGCGCCTTTTCGCCCTTGTTCGGACCTATCTTTATTTCGTCAAACGCCTCTGTTCTGTAGTCAGGATGATATGCCTTTAAAAGCTCGTCCTTTTCCTCTGCGGTCATTCTGCGCGGCTCCGTGCCCATACGCGCGTCTCGCGTAGCCTCGACCTTTTTGATGGATTCCATCATTTCCGGTGTAAACATTTATATCATCCCCCTTATTTTTCTATTTCTCTGTTATTATAGAGCTCCTGCATCTCTGTTATCGGCTTCTGCATGATCTGCTCTATAAGCTCATCATACTCGCCGCGGTTGATTTCCTCAACACGCTCTGTAAGATGCTTTGACTCGGGCGCAACATACTTGCCTGTAAGACGTCTTGCGAGAAGTCCTACCATCGGATGTGAAATCCCCGCCGGACAGCGTACCGAGCAGCAGCCGCAGCCTACGCAGTCAAACGACAGCTCCGCGCACTTCTCAAAGTCGCCGCGCTGCGCGTATGCTATGTACTGCATTACGCTGAGTCCCTGTGTACAAGCCTTTGTACAGGCGTTACAGCCTATACAGCTGTATATCTCGGGATAAAGCTCCATCATAACCTGCTGATTCGGCTTTAAGTCCTCTATGTTATATGTTCTCTTGTCTGTCGGGAAGAACGGGATGCTTGCAACACACATTCCCTCCTGTACCTGCGTCTGACATGCAAGACAGGTCTTAAGCTCATTCTTTCCCTTTATTCTGTATATGGTAGCGCACGCGCCGCAGAAGCCGTGACGGCAGCCGCAGCCGCGCTTTAAGGTGTATCCGGCATATTCCATGGCAGTCATAATTGTCAGGCTGTCCGGCACACTGTAGCGCTTACCGTAAAAATATACGTTAACCATGTTTTCCATGTTGATTCCTCCTACTTAATACTCGTCCGGCAGCTCGTCTATCTGGTCAAACCGGAATACCGGGCCGTCCTTGCAGACATACTTTGAGCCGATATTGCAGCGGCCGCATTTGCCTATTCCGCACTTCATACGCAGCTCCAGCGTTGTATATACCTGCTCGTCTGTAAAGCCTAAATCCTTCAGACCCTGCAATACAAATTTAATCATTATCGGAGGTCCGCACACGAGAGCAACTCTGTCGGTATCAAAGCCGATTTCGCTCAGATATGCCGGAACAAAGCCTACATGACCGTCCCAGCCCTCCTGCTCGCGGTCGATCGTGAGATACACATTAACGCCCTCAGTATTGCTCCATACCTCCTGAATTTCCTTGAGCTTTACAAGGTCATCCGCGGAACGTGAGCCGTATAATATATCCACCGTACCGTAGTCGGCGCGGTTGTCAAGCACATAATTTATTACCGAACGGAGCGGCGCAAGTCCGATACCTCCTGCGATAAACAGAAGATTCTTGCCCTTAAGCTCATCCTCAACCGGGAAATGATTTCCGTAAGGGCCTCTTACGGTTATCTCGTCGCCCTCCTGTAAATCGTGGAGATAGCTTGTTAGATCACCGCACTTCTTTATACTAAATTCCTGAAATGCCTTGTTTGTGGGCGATGAGGTTATCGAAAACATTCCCTCGCTTATGCCCGGAACACAGAGCATCGCGCACTGTCCAGGCATATGCTCAAACAGCTTGCCGCCCTCCGGCGCGTTTACCTGAAAGGTCTTTACATCCGGTGTTTCCTGTGTGATCTTTGTTATAACGCCGACCTTCGGAATAAGGGTATCGAGCGCATAATTCTTATGGCAATTACATTCACTCATATCATTTACCCTCCTTTTCAAACGCCTTTATGACCTTGACTATATTAAGCGATGACGGACACTTTTCAACGCAGCGGCCGCAGCCTGTGCATGAGAATATTCCGTCGTTATTTGTCGGATAATATACAAGCTTGTGCATAAAGCGCTGTCTGAAGCGCTGCAGCTGGCTTGTTCTGTTGTTGCCGTGCGCCATCATTGTGAAGTCGGAATACATACATGAATCCCAGCAGCGGTAACGCTTTATGCCGTGACCAGTGTCATAGTCCTTTATATCGTAGCACTGACAGGTCGGGCATACAAAGGTACAGGTTCCGCAGGCAAGACACGGCTTGTATAGATCCTCCCATATGGGTGAATTGAAGCGTTCAAGCTTGTCATCTCTGCCCCAGCCATCAAGCGAAAGGCGCATATTCGGGATTTTTTCGACTATGCTCTTTATTTCCGCCTTTTTCTCATCAACTGCGGTGTCGTCCGCTTCCTCAAGAAGCTCCCTGACCTGCTCCGTAAGCCTTTCGCCCTTTTCGGTTACCGGCTTCCAGAACATATCCTCACCTACGAGCCATGTAACAACATCGGCTCCCTCCGGCTCGGAACAGTCCGTTCCGAACACCTTGCAGAAGCAGCTCAGCTCCGGCTCATTGCACGCCAATGCCACTATTGTGCCGCGCTCTCTGCGCGCCGCATAGAAGGTATCAACAGGCTCCGCTAAGAATACCCTGTCCAGTACCTCCACACCGTGAACGTCGCAGCCCCTCATGCCGAATACCACGAAGCTCTCGTTTATAAGCTCCTCCGGCTCTATTCTGATTTTCTTTCCGTCTCTTATACAGGTATAAAGCGTTTCGCTCTGCGGGAAGAACGCGTCCTTTGCCGATTTAACGGTTTTGAGTGTTTCTATATCTACCTCCGCGTCCTCTGACCACGGCGCAAAATTTGTCTGCCCCGCTCTTTTTACAGGAAGATACAGCGCATTGCCGCCGGCAATAGCCTTATACAGCTGCGGGAGGCTTGCTTTTGCTATTTTGTACATAACTGCGGCACCTCCTTATATCGAACCCGGCTCCGCGTCCTCAAACGTGAAGCTCGTAAGCGGTGTTCTTTCCTCGTCCCCGGCGCCCGCCGTGTAATCGCCGTAGAGGGTATTTATATCCTTAATAAACTTGCGGTTAAACAGATGAAGCGGAATGCCCTGCGGACATACTCTGCTGCACTCGCCGCAGTCCGTACAGCGTCCCGCAACGTGGAACGCGCGTATAATGTGGAACATCTTTTCCTCAAAGGAGTCCACATTCGCCTTCTGCGCGCTGTCAAACTTTGTACTGTCGAATACGCACTTGCGGCATGAGCATGCCGGACATACGTTTCTGCACGCGTTACAGCGTATGCACTTTGAAAGCTCTCCCTGGAAGAACGCAAATTTCTCCTCCGGTGACATTGCCTCTATTCTTTCAACCTCCGCAAAGCGGTCCGCGTCAACGGTATCGGCAGAATCGCCTATAAGCTCGTCATAGATAACGTGCTCCTTGCCCTTGCATACATGGCAGCGCTCAAGCATCGCGTCCTTATACGCGCAGGTTTTCTCACCCGCAAGCGTTTCTATTGTAAGAGTGTCACAGGCATCGCTAAGCTCCGCGCCCTTAACATCAAGGACATTCTTAATTCCGAGAGAATTAATTTTGTCTATGCTCAGCTTGCCCTTGCAGCCGACGCCTATAATATACGCCTTGTCCCTGTCAACTCTGTGCTCCTTTATAAGCTGCTTAAAGCTGTAGCTGTCGCACGGCTTTAAGAAAACCAGCGTTTTTCCGTCAAGCTTTGAAGCTTCTATCATATATTTGCTGAGGTTTGCTCCGCAGAAGCCGTTATATACAAGCTCCGAAAGACTTGCCTCATCATTAAAATATGCCGGCTCGGGATTGTACGGCAGGTCGCCCCTTCTCCAGCCGAGAACGCGCGCAACCGTGCCGTCGGATAAAAGCTCCTTTGCGCGGTTTATCAGTTCCTGCATCTCAGATCCCCCAATCTTACGTTTTTGCCGAGTGAGCGGATTTTTTCAACAAACTCGTTCATCGTCTGTGAGAACTTTACGCCCTCCGCAGCCGAAACCCATTCAACTCTTGTTCTTCCGTGCTCAACGCCTATAAAGTCAAGCATTGAAAACAGAAGCGTCATTCTTCTTCTCGCATAATAGTTGCCTGTGCTGTAGTGACAGTCGCCCGGATGGCAGCCGCACATGATCACACCGTCAGCGCCCTTTTCAAAGGCTCTTAAAATGAACATCGGGTTTACACGGCATGAGCACGGTACGCGTATTATCTTTACGTCAGCCGGATAGCCAAGACGGCTGCTGCCCGCCAGATCCGCGCCCGCATAGCTGCACCAGTTACAGCAGAAGGCTACAATCTTAGGTCTGAATTCCTCGTTTCCGTTTATCGGCATATCGCATCCACCTCCGCTGTGATCTGTCTGTTTGAGAAGCCCTGAAGGTCCATCGCGCCCGACGGACATGTAACGGTACAAGCGCCGCAGCCCTGGCAGAGCGCGTTATTTACGACCGCAACACGGCGTGTTTCGCGTATTCCGTGGTCATTGACCTGCTTCTCCTCATATGAAATCGCGCCGTAAGGACAAACGTTAGCGCACTGTGAGCAGCCATTGCAGAGCAGCTCATCCGACTTTGCGGTACACGGGTTGGTCATAAGCTTATCCTTTGCAAGCAGTCCTATCGCCTTGACCGCCGCCGCGCCTGCCTGTGATACCGTTTCAGGAATATCCTTAGGACCCTGACATACACCCGAAAGGAATACTCCGGCTGTAGGCGATTCTACAGGGCGAAGCTTCGGATGCGCTTCTGTCAGGAAGTTATTTGTATCAATGCTTGCGGTAAGCATTGTCGCTATTTTTCTTACCGATGCTGAAGGCTCAATGGCTGCCGCAAGAACTACCATATCCGCGCTTATCTTCAGCTGCTTGTTATCTATTAAGTCAGAGCCGTATACCGTAAGGCTTCCGTCCGGCTCCGGGCAGACCTTACCGACCTGTCCCTTAACGTAATTCACACCGTATTCCTCAACGGCGCGTCTGTAGAACTCGTCAAAGTTCTTGCCCGGCGTTCTCACGTCTATATAGAATACCGTCACGTTTACATCCGGGTACTTATCCCTTATGAGCATCGCGTGCTTTGCGGTATACATACAGCATATCTTTGAGCAGTAGCTCTTTCCGCGGTTATCGGAGCAGCGGCTTCCGACACACTGAACGAATACGATATTCTTCGGCGCCTTGCCGTCCGAAAGTCTTTCAAGATGTCCTTTTGTAGGACCTGCCGCGTTCATGATGCGCTCAAGCTCAAGGGAGGTTATTACGTCCTTGCTCTGTGAATACGCGTATTCATCATATTTATCAAGCTTTATAACATCAAAGCCCGTCGCAACCACGATCGCGCCGTACTTCTCCGTAATTATCTCGTCCTTCTGCTCATAATCTATCGCGCCCGCCGCGCATACCTTTGAGCAGAGTCCGCATTTTCCTGTTTTAAACTTTATACATGCCTCACGGTCGATTACCGGAACATTCGGGATCGCCTGAGCGAACGGTGTATAAATCGCAGTCCTGTTGTTAAGTCCGCGGTTGAACTCGCTCGGTGTCTTCTTTGACGGACACTTTTCCTGACATGCTCCGCAGCCTGTGCACTTATTCATATCAACGCTTCTTGCCTTCTTGCGTATATCAACCGTGAAATCACCGACAAAGCCCGTTACCTTTT
>JBJEFT010000065.1:0-2691 GCA_051874315.1 Candidatus Ornithomonoglobus sp. | reverse complement strand
ATCGCGCTCAGCATCTTCAAGGGTGAGCAGGGAGCAAGAAGAAACATAATTCTTCTTAATGCGGGCTGCGGTATGTACATAGGCGGAAAGGCTGATTCGATTGCAGACGGCGTTAAGCTTGCCGCAGAAATGATCGATTCGGGCAAGGCGCTTGCAATGGTCGATAAGCTTGTTAAAAAGACACAGGAATTTGCTTGATATGATACTTGATAAATTAATTGAATCGACAAAAAAGCGCGTTGAAACTGCAAAGTCGGAAAAAGCTCCGGCGCAGCTGATACGCGAGCTTGACAAAACAGAATTAAAGCCGCCGCGCTTTAAAAAAGCTCTTACGGACTATAACGGAGTTTCGATCATAGCCGAAATCAAGAAAGCGTCACCATCAAAGGGGCTGATCCGTCCGGATTTTGACCCCATTAAAATTGCGGCAGAATACAGCCAAAGCGGCATACAGGCAATGTCAATACTTACAGAGCCGGAATACTTCAAGGGTGATTTGAGCTTCGTCCGGGCAATCACAAGAGAATATGACATACCGGTGCTGCGCAAGGACTTCACTGTAGACGAATACATGATTTATGAAGCGAAGCTTGCGGGCGCTGACGCGATACTGCTTATTATGGCGGCGCTTACAGACGCAGAGTTCAAGCAGTTCCACAAAACCGCTGACGAGCTTGGTCTTGATGTTCTTGTCGAAACCCACAACGAGGAGGAGGTCAGGCGCGCGCTTGAATACGGTACTATTATCGGCGTAAACAACAGAAATCTCCAGACCTTTGAGGAGGACATCACAACCTGCGGCAGACTTCTTCCGCTTATCCCCGACGGCAAGGTTAAGGTGGCAGAATCGGCGATACGCTCACATAAGGACTATGAGTATTTGCAGTCGCTTGATTTTGACGCGGCGCTCATAGGCGAGGCGTTCATGCGTGAGGCTGACGTAAAAGCGGCGGTTGATAAACTCAGATACGGCGAATAAATTTGAAAGGATCTATATATATGAACAGAATAGATGAACACTTCGCCGCTCTTAAAGAGAGCGGAAGAAAGGCGCTTATCACATTTCTTACGGTAGGCGACCCGGATATAGAAACGAGCAAGGAAGCAATCAGGACAATGGAGCGTGAAGGAGTTGACCTTATAGAGCTTGGCGTTCCGTTCTCGGACCCGTCAGCCGACGGCGTAACAATACAGGAGGCGGACGAGCGCGCGCTCGCCGGCGGCACGGATATTCACGTTGTATTCGATATGGTTAAGGATATACGCAAGGAAATCAAGGTTCCGATGGTATTCCTTCTCTATTATAACGTAGTTCTCCAGTACGGACTTGACGCATTCTTCAAAAAATGCTCAGAGGTTGGAATTGACGGACTTATTATCCCTGATCTTCCGTATGAGGAAAGCGATGAGATCGCTGAATATGTCGAAAAGTACGGCGTATACCAGATATTCCTCGTATCGCCAACATCCCGCGACAGAGTTGAAAAGATCGCAAAGGCGGCAAAGGGCTTCCTCTACTGCGTATCATCACTCGGCGTTACAGGCGAAAAGTCGGCATTTGAGACAAACTTCGGCGAGTTCTTCGGAATAGTAAACAAGCACGCAACCTGTCCGGCATGTGTCGGCTTCGGTATCTCCAACGGCGAGCAGGTGCGTGAGCTTTCATCCTACTGTGACGGCGCGATCGTAGGAAGCGCTATAGTAAAGGCGATCGCCTCAGGAAATACACTTGAGGAAAGAATGGTTAACCTTACGGCAAAGCTTAAGGATCTGAAATCGGGAATTGAATAAATCAGAGCTTACAGGCACGGAGGAAATCTCATGGGAAAAATGCTGGTTTATCACGGAAGCTTCACAGAGATAAAAAATCCGAAAATTATAATCGGACGTAATACCAAGGATTTTGGCAAAGGATTTTATTGTACGGTTATAAAAGAGCAGGCTGAGCGTTGGGCGAGAAGATATGAAACCCCTATTGTCAACGCATATTCTATGCTGATAGACGAAGGCTTAAAAATTCTCGAATTTAAAACAATGACAGAGGAATGGCTTGATTTTATAATTGCCTGCCGCAGAGGAGAAACGCACGATTATGATATTGTTATAGGCGCAATGGCAAATGATCAGATTTATAATTTTGTATCTGATTATATTGACGGAATAATTACAAGACAGCAATTCTGGAATATGGCTAAATTCAAATATCCGACACACCAAATTAATTTTTGTACGGATAATGCGCTGAAATGTATCAGATTTGAATCAAGTGAAGTGGTGAGAAATAAATGATAGGAAGAGAAGATAAAAAATCAAACGACCTGTTTTTTACTTGCAGCTTAATAGAGTATATCGCAAGAAAAACAAAGAATAAGCCCGCATATATTGTGAACAAGCTTGGAAAAAACACCTTGAAAAAAATATATGAGCTTGCTGATATATATCATAGCGATAACATTGATAGGGTAAGTGATGATTTTATTGAAGAAAAAAATATCGCTTCCGGTGATTTTGATAATGTTGCCGACTGTGAATATTCCGTTCCTACACATTGGGACATCGGCAAGGTTTATAAAAGATTGGTGCTTGGCGCCTCACAGCAAAATAACAGTGATATAATTGAAACCATGATTAATGTGTATAATTCCAAGGTTTCAGATCTGATAGAAGATTATAACAGCAGTTTCTATTATG
>JBJEFT010000064.1:0-10721 GCA_051874315.1 Candidatus Ornithomonoglobus sp. | reverse complement strand
TTTTAGGGGCGGACTTCAAAAGTCGCTAAACAATAATTTAGTTTTGATACAGCCCATGTTAAGACCTCATTGCATTGACCATAGAAAACTTAATGAAAAGCATATATTATTAAATCGCTGCGGAGCGCCGCAATTTTTGCTTGACAACAGTTTATAAATATGATAAAATAAAATTTGGCAAAATAGTATTTGGCAAATATTATTGGGAGGTTATCGATGATAACAGGAAAACAGAGAGCGTTTTTAAGAAAGCTCGGACATGACCTTCAGCCGGTTATGCAGATCGGCAAGGAGGGACTTTCCGATACCGTTATCGGCGCGATTGACGAGGTTCTTGAGAAAAGAGAGCTTGTTAAGATTTCGATCCTTGAAAGCGCCATGCTTGACACAAGAGATACCTGTAATGAAACCGCGCAGCGTCTTAAGGCTGAGCCTGTTCAGGCAATAGGAAATAAATTCATCCTCTACCGCAGAGCGGAGAAGGAGAAAAACAGACATATAGAAATTCCGAAAAAATGAAGAAAATCGGCATTTTAGGCGGTACCTTTGACCCGGTTCATAACGGTCACATGATAATCGCGCGTAAAGCTATGGAGCAGTTCGGGCTTGATGAGGTGCGGATAATGACAGGCGGAAAGCCTCCGCATAAGCGTAATGCCGATATTACATCGGCAGAGGTAAGACACGAAATGGTAAAGCTTGCGGCTGCGGGCGAAGATGGGCTTGTTCCGTTTGACTATGAGCTGAATAAGAAGACCTATTCCTACACGTTTCAAACTCTGACGGAGCTGAATGAGAAATATCCCGAGGTTAAGTGGTATTTTATAATCGGTGAGGATTCTCTGAGAGATATTTTAAAATGGTACAAGCCGGAGATAATAGTGAAGAAATGTATTCTTCTTGTCTATCCGAGGAGCGGCGGTTCTGTTACAGAGCTTATAAAAGAACGCGCCGCGCAGCTTGACGGTGACATAAGAGAAATTCACGCGCCGGTATTCGGCATTTCCTCAACGGACATCCGACAGAGAGTGTCCGAGGGGAAATCCGTAAAATATTTTGTGCCGGATAAGGTTGAGGAATATATTAAAGAACACAAATTATATCAGTAAGGAAAAGAGATAGATGAATAAGAAGGAAATGCAGTCAAAGCTTCAGAAGGCATTGAAGAAAAAACGCTTTGAGCACAGCATAGGCGTCAGGGATGAGGCGGTAAAAATGGCCGAGCAGTTCGGCGCCGATCCTGAAAAGGCATATGTTGCAGGACTTTTGCACGACTGCGCGAAGTGCCTTAAGCCGGAGGAAGAGGAAGAGCTTATCACACGGTACGGCTATGAGCTTGACGAAATGACAAGACTCTGTCACCCGGTGCTTCATGCGCCGCTCGGCGCGCTTGCTGCAAAATATGAGTATGGTGTTGAGGATGAGGAAATCCTTGACGCGATCCGCTATCATACGGTTGCGCGCGCAGACATGACGCTGCTTGATAAGATAGTCTATGTCGCGGATGTTATAGAGCCGAACCGTAACTATGACGGAGTGGAAATCCTGAGAAAGCTTGCGGCAAAGAGTATTGACGAGGCGTATAAGGAAGCAGTGCGTCAGGCTCTTTTACACAATATAAAGAAGGAAACTCTTATTCATCCGAACACGCTTGAGGCGTGGAATGAAATTTGCAGAAAGACAATATGATTATAAATAAAAGGGGCTGAATAATATATGACCGCTTTGGAAAAGGCAAAAACAGCCGTAAAGGCTCTTGATGATAAGAAGGCATCAAATATTGAGCTGCTTGATGTTTCGCAGCAGACGTCGCTTGGCGAATACTTTGTAATCGCGTCATGCCAGTCAACAGTACAGGTCCGCGCATGCGCGGATGAGGTAGAGGAGCAGCTGGATAAGGCAGGTGCAGCAGTTCTTCACAAGGAGGGCTACAGCACAGGCTCATGGGTGCTGATGGACTACGGTGATGTTATAGTACACGTTATGCAGCAGGAGGCGCGCGAGTTCTACGGAATCGAAAGACTGTGGGATGATGCGGGCACGGCAAAGGATAAGGAAGCAGAAAAAACAGAAGAATAATTTAGCTTTTGCACCGGCGGGATATTGGCCGTGCGGGCAATAAAAAGGAAAGGAATATATAAGAAAATGGTTGCATATGATTTTAAAGCCATTGAGACAAAATGGCAGAAAAAATGGGATGACGCTCATGCTTTTGAGGCGGTAAACGGTTCGGACAAGAAGAAATTCTTCGGTCTTATTGAATTTCCGTACCCGTCGGGACAGGGACTTCATGTAGGACATCCGAGAAGCTACACGGCTATGGATATTATAGCGCGCAAGCGCCGTATGCAGGGCTATAACGTGCTCTATCCGATAGGCTGTGACGCTTTCGGTCTCCCGGCTGAGAACTACGCGATAAAGAACAATGTTCATCCGGCTGTTATAACCGCAAAGAATATTGCGAACTTCAAGCGTCAGCTCAAAATGCTCGGCTTCTCCTTTGACTGGTCAAGAGAGATAAACACGACCGATCCGAGCTATTATAAATGGACACAGTGGATATTTATCCAGCTCTTCAAGAAGGGTCTTGCGTACAAGAAGGAAATGCCGATCAACTGGTGCACCTCATGTCAGGTAGGTCTTGCAAACGAGGAGGTCGTAAACGGCGTCTGCGAGCGCTGCGGCGGCGAGGTCATCCAGAAGAGACAGAGCCAGTGGATGCTCAAAATTACAGAATACGCGCAGCGTCTTATTGACGATCTTGACGATATAGATTTCCTTGAAAAGATAAAAACACAGCAGAGGAACTGGATAGGCCGTTCGGAGGGCGCCGAGGTTAAGTTTAAGCTTACAACAGGCGATGAAATGGTTGTTTATACAACGCGCTGCGATACGCTTTTCGGCGCGACCTATACTGTAATCTCACCGGAGCATGAGCTTATTGCAAAGCTTGCGGATAAGCTTGAAAATTATGACGAGGTAAAGGCTTATCAGGCAGAGGCCGCGAGAAAGTCGGAGTTTGAAAGAACAGAGCTTGCAAAGGAAAAGACAGGCGTTGAATTAAAGGGCGTTAAGGCTATTAACCCCGTAAACGGTAAGGAAATTCCGATTTTCGTTTCGGACTATGTACTCGTTACCTATGGAACCGGCGCGATCATGGCTGTTCCGGCGCATGACAGTCGTGACTGGGAATTTGCAAAGAAGTTCAACCTCCCGATCATAGAGGTTGTCGCGGGCGGCAAGGACGTGCAGACAGAAGCGTATACCGATGTTTACAAGGGAAAAATGGTAAATTCCGGCTTCCTGACAGGAATGACGGTTAAGGAAGCTATTCCGGCAATGATCGACTGGCTTGAGGAAAAGGGTCTCGGAACACGTAAGGTAAACTTCAAGCTCCGTGACTGGGTATTCTCACGTCAGCGCTACTGGGGTGAGCCTATTCCGATCGTTCACTGCGAGAAGTGCGGCTATGTTCCGATTCCGGAAAGCGAGCTTCCTCTCGTGCTGCCGGATATGGAGGAGTTCAAGCCGGGCGAGAACGGCGAATCACCGCTTGCAAACGCGACAGAATGGATAAACACAACCTGTCCGCACTGCGGAGCCCCCGCAAAGCGTGAAACAGATACAATGCCGCAGTGGGCGGGTTCAAGCTGGTACTTCTTAAGATATACAGACGCGCATAACGACAACGCTCTCGCATCAAAGGAGGCGCTTGACTACTGGACACCTGTTGACTGGTATAACGGCGGTATGGAGCATACAACACTTCACCTGCTCTATTCACGCTTCTGGCACAAGTTCCTCTATGATATAGGCGTGGTACCGACAAAGGAGCCGTATCAGAAGAGAACCTCACAGGGCATGATTCTGGGTGAGAACGGCGAAAAGATGTCAAAATCAAGAGGAAACGTTATAAATCCCGATGATGTTGTAAACGAGGTCGGCGCGGACGCGTTCAGAACCTATATAATGTTCCTCGGAGCGTTTGAACAGAGTACTCCGTGGTCACAGCAGGGACTTAAGGGCTGCTACAGATTTATTGAAAAGGTATGGAACCTCCGGGGCATCATGACAGACGAGGAGAGCTACAGCGCAGAGCTTGAAAAGCCGGTGCATAAGATGATAAAGAAGGTCGGTGAGGACTTCGAGAGAATGAAGTTCAATACGGCTATAGCGACGATGATGAGCTTCTTGAACGAGGTTTCAAAGAAGGGTTCAATAACAAAGGGCGAGTATAAGACGCTTATAACGCTCCTTAACCCTGTTGCTCCGCATATGACGGAGGAGCTTTGGGAAATCCTCGGCGGCGAGGGTCTCTTATCATTGGCAAAGTGGCCTGAGTACGACGAGGCAAAGACGGTTGACGATGAGGTTGAGGTCGTTATTCAGATAAACGGTAAGATCAAGGATAAGGCAATGGTTCCGGCAGGTCTTGACCGTAACGGACTTGCGGAGCTGGCAATGAACCTTGACAGTGTTAAGGCGCTCACCGAGGGCAAAAATGTTATCAAGGTAATCGCTGTGCCGGGCAGACTTATTAATATAGTAGTAAAAGATTAAGAAAGGGAGAACAGACATATGGCATTCTGGAATAAGAAGAAGAAGGACGAAGAAAATCCTGAGGTTCAGAGCGCGGCAGAGAGCGCTGAGGAAGCAAAGGATGAGGAAAGCACGCTTGATATAGTAAAGGCGACTATGGAGCAGGCGAAGGAGGAGCTTCGCGAGGAGCGTAACCAGGCAGCAGAGGAAGCAAGAGCCGCGCAGGCAGCAAACGAACAGCCGGGCGGCGCAATGCCGACTGCAGACGAAATCAGACACGCGCAGGAGATCCTTGCAAGAGCGCAGGCAGCGCGGGCAAATCAGATCCCTTCAGGCGCAAAGGTCGGTATTAACGCGCCTGTAAATACTGCAAATCTTAAGGCTGTTATATCACAGTTCATGCAGTCCAAGACACAGGAAAATCTGAAGCTTGTTATGGATTGTCTCCAGAATCCTAAGACGCTCGTATGTGTTCCGGCCCAGATAATCACAAGCAAGGAAAACCAGGAAAAGATGAAGCAGGGCGGAGAGGTTAAGCTTGAAGGACCTATCCAAATCAGCCCGGTTCTTCTTACCGATAATACAGGCAAGAAGGTATTCCCGATATTCTCGGGTGAGGACACAATCCCTGATAATATTAAGAACAGCACACCGAAGGTAAATCTGCCTTTCCAGCAGTGCTTTAACATTATGAAGGGATTGAAGGACGTTACGACCTTTGCGCTCGATCCGTTCACGGCAAATATCACAATGGGTGTAAACATTCAGCAGAATCCGAACGCGCCTAAGAAAGCTTAATTGTAAACCTTTATAAATAAATTATGGTTGACAAACATACACTCCTTATGTTATAATCAGACAGTGATTAAAATATAAGGAGTTGTTTTTATGAAAAAAATCAAGACGAGAGATTTATGTCTGTGCGCGGTGTTCGCGGCGCTCACGGCGGTGGGAGCGTTTATAAAAATTCCGGTGCCCGTCTGCCCGTTTACCCTGCAGCTGCTGTTTACAACGCTTGCGGGACTGCTTATCGGCAAAAAGCTCGGCGCGCTAAGTGTTGCAATTTATGTTATCATCGGCTTGCTGGGCGTTCCGGTATTCACGCAGGGCGGAGGCTTCGGATATGTATTGCAGCCCACCTTCGGCTATCTCATCGGCTATATTGCGGGAACCTTTGTTACCGGAGCGATCGCGGGGGAGGATAAGGAGCCGAAGTTCTTAAGACTGCTCATCGCGTCACTCGCCGGACTTCTTGTGGTCTACCTTTTCGGTATGGTTTATCTTTATATCATATGCAATTATGTGCTTGGTTCGCCGCATACTGTAGGCGCCGTTGTGCTTTACTGCTTTGTGTTCGCGGTTCCGGGAGATATTGTGCTTTGCGCGGTAGCTTCTGTTATTGCAAAAAGAGTTATTCCGGCGCTCAGAAAATCCGATTATGAAAGGAACTGAAAAATGGCTAAGGGAATATTTGTTACGGGTACAGGCACGGACATAGGCAAGACCTATGTTACCGCCCTTGTTGTTAAAAAGCTGCGTGACTGCGGCATTGACGCGGGCTACTATAAGGCTGCGCTTTCGGGCGCGGAGGAGGAAAACGGTGTGCTTATTCCGGGTGATGCAAAGCATGTGTGCGATGTTGCCGGCATAGACGTAAACCCGTCAGACTGCGTATCATATATCTATAAAAACGCGTATTCTCCGCATCTTGCGGCTCTTATTGAGGGCAATCCCGTTGAGATGGAGGTCGTTAAGAGGGATTTTGCAAAAGCCGCGGAGAATTACGAATATATCACCGTTGAGGGCAGCGGCGGCATAATCTGTCCGATACGCTATGATAAGAAAATCATGCTCGAGGATATTATAAAAGAGCTGAAGCTCCCGACACTGCTTATTGCGGACGCAGGACTCGGCACAATAAATTCCGTGGTTCTGACGGTATTCTATATGAGAGAGCGCGGAATGAAGGTAAACGGTATCATCTTCAACAGCTTTGTTGACGGCGACACGATCATGGAGGACAACGTTAAGATGGTTGAGGAAATGACCGGCATCAAGGTTATCGCTAAGGTACATAGAAACGATACGGAGCTTGATATTGACGGGAATATTCTAAAGAGTATGTATGAGGAGGTACAGTGATGATTTGGTATCCGTATGAACAGATGAAAACCATGAGGGCGCCTTATAAAATAGTTGACGCGGAGGGCGTTTATTTATACACTGAGGACGCGAAGCTGATCGATTCGGTTTCGTCATGGTGGAGCGTTATTCACGGCTATAAAAATCCGGCGCTCAACGAGGCGATTATTGAGCAGACAAAGAAATTTGCCCACGTCATGCTCGGAGGTCTCACACATGACCCGGTGCAGAAGCTTTCTGATAAGCTTGCACAGTGGCTGCCGGGTGATCTGGATTATTGCTTCTTTTCGGATTCGGGAAGTGTTGGCGTTGAGGTAAGCCTTAAAATGGCTTTGCAGTATTATGTCAATAAGGGTGACTTAAAGCGCACAAAGGTTCTGGCGCTCACCCACGCATACCACGGCGACACCTTCAAGGCTATGGAGGTAGGCGATGACGAGGACTATCACTTTATCCTTGAGGCGTACGGCGAGAAGAAGGACTGCATTCATATTCCAACGGAAATTCCGGCTCTGGAGGAGGCGTTCAGGAAATACCATAAGGAGCTGAACTGCTTTATAGTTGAGCCGCTTCTGCAGGGAGCGGGCGGCATGAGAATGTATGATGTTTCGTTTTTGCGGCGCGCAAGGGAGCTTTGCGACGAGTACGGCGTTCTGCTGATATTTGACGAGGTCGCGACAGGCTTCGGAAGAACTGGTAACCGCTTTGTTGCAGACCTTGTTCTGCCGGATATTCTTGTTCTGGGTAAGGCGCTTACAGGCGGATATATCGGTCATGCGGTTACGGTCGCAAATCATAAGGTGTTTGAGGGCTTCTATGCCGACGCGCCGGAAAAAGCGCTTATGCACGGGCCGACCTTTATGGGCAACGCTCTCGCATGCAGTGTTGCGCTCAAATCGATCGAGCTTTTTGAAAACGGAAATTACATGGAGCGTATAAAGCATATAGAAGAGGTCACAAAGCGTGAAATGGAAGGCTTTAGTGACCCGAGAATCAAGGAAGTGCGCTGGATGGGCGGCTGTGTTTGTATCGAGGTATATGACAGCCGTGATATTAAGGGCTATCAGCAGTTTGCCTACGAGCGCGGTGTGTTCTCGCGTCCGTTCCTTAACTATATGTACGCGATGGTTCCGTATGTCATTAACGATGAGCAGCTTGTTAAGGTGCTCCGCACGATGAAGGAATGGTTTTGAAAATATTCGGAAATATAAATTTTTTCGGACTGTGACGGACAGTAAATCCTTTCCCCCATATCCATATATTTTGCATTTACAAACGGTGTATAAAGCAGTATAATATAACTGCGGCTTGTTAAAACAGCACAGACGGGCCGCGCTGTATATCAACGGAATGAAGGGAGAATAGGTTTTATGAAAAAAATAACTACACTGTTGATAGCTGCGGGACTCATAGCATGCTCAGGCTCCGCTATGGCAAAGACCGCGGTTATAACAATTCCGGTGAACGGCTCATGCTTTACGGTAAACGGACAGATAGTTCAGTCCGACGGCTGTATAACAAAGGACGATATTGATAAGCTTATCGGCTCGTTCGGCTTCGGCTGTATAAATGGAGAGAACAAGCCGGGCAGCGGTGATGAGGAGATGCCGGAGCTTCCACAGGCAACAGAAGCGCCTGCGGAAACAGAGGAACCGCAGGAAACGGCAGCGCCGGAGCAGACAGATGCCCCGACAGAAACCGAAGCGCCTGCGGTACCGACAGAAATGCCGACAGCGGCTCCGACTGAAGCACCGGCGCCTCAGGCTCCGTCATCGGTAAGCGCGCTTGAAAAAGAGGTTTTTGAGCTGGTAAACAAGGAGCGCGCGGCAAACGGTCTGCACAGCCTCACATGGGCGGATGATCTTGCGGCGGTTGCGCGCGCTCACAGTCAGGATATGATCGACAACAACTATTTCAGCCACACAAACCTCAGCGGCGAATCACCGTTTGACCGTCTGCGCAAGGCCGGAATAAGCTACACCGCGGCGGCGGAGAACATCGCATACGGACAGAGGACCCCACAGGCGGTCATGGACGCATGGATGAACTCCTCGGGACACCGCGCAAATATCCTTAACTCAAGGGTAAAGGAGATAGGCGTAGGCGCGGCTAAGGCTTCAAACGGCACCATTTACTGGACACAGGTGTTTGCGGCAAGATAAATTAAACGCATGAAAAAATAATAATAAACAGAAAACATCATTTGATACATATTATATTTATATTCTGTTGATATAGTAAAACAGAAGGAATGCGGCGGGGATTACGGCCTGCCGCGCTCCTTCTTTTTTTTGTGTACAATTTATCTGTACAAATGAGGCTTTACATGGTTTTAGTATAAAATGCACAAAAAAGTGGGTGATAAGTTATACATTATTCATTATTTAAAAATGTCGAAAATAATGATATAATATATAGTAATACAGTTCTGTAAAGGAGGAACATAGAATGTATCAGAAACCTGTAATTCCGTTTAAGGGAACGAAGGCGCAGGAAGCGGAGCTGAGGGAATATATTGAGCTGGAAAAGGTTCAGCCCGGAGCTTTGATGCCTGTATTGCAGAAGGCGCAGGAAATTTATGGCTACCTGCCCATTGAGGTGCAGACGATAATAGCGGAGGAGCTCGGTATTTCATTGAGCGAGGTCTATGGCGTTGCGACATTTTATTCGCAGTTCTCGCTCAATCCCAAGGGCGACCACCGCATAAGCATTTGTCTCGGAACCGCGTGCTATGTAAAGGGCGCGGACAAGATTCTTGAGGGGCTTGAAAAGAGTCTCGGTATAAAGTGCGGAGAATGCACGCCGGACGGTGTGTTTTCGCTGGATTCCTGCCGCTGTGTGGGAGCCTGCGGACTGGCGCCGGTCATGATGGTTGACGATGATGTGTACGGCAGAATGACGGTCGATCAGATTGACGGGATATTGCAGAAATACACGAAGAAGCGCAGAAAGTAAAGGAGGGACATGAATGCTTACCGTTGAAGAATTAAATAAAATTCGTGACAGCAAAAAGAACATAGTTTCCATGCGAAACGAGCATGCCGAGAATAATTCCGGCTACAAGTATCAGGTGCTTGTGTGCGGCGGAACGGGATGTCACTCCTCGGGCAGCCGGAAGGTCATTGACGCGCTTGAGGACGAGATCGCAAAGCATCAGCTTGAAAAGGATGTTAAAATCGTAAGAACCGGCTGCTTCGGACTGTGCTCGCTGGGACCTATTATGATAGTCTACCCGGAGGGCGCGTTCTACGCGAGGGTACAGCCGGAGGAAATACATGAAATCGTTGAGGAGCATCTCATAAACGGCAATGTTGTAAAGAAGTATCTTTACGAGAGTACCGTATGCGATGACGGAACCGTAAAATCCCTACAGGAAACGGATTTCTACAAGAAGCAGTTAAGAGTTGCGCTTAAAAACTGCGGTGTAATCGATCCGGAGGATATTGAGGAATACATAGCGACCGACGGCTATCAGGCGCTTGCAAAGGTGCTTACGACTATGACGCCGGACGATGTTATACAGGTCATGCTCGATTCGGGACTTAGAGGCCGCGGCGGCGGCGGATTCCCGACAGGACGCAAATGGGCGTTTGCGAAAGCGTCGGAGAGCGACCAGAAATATGTGTGCTGCAACGCCGATGAGGGCGACCCGGGCGCGTTTATGGACCGCTCAATTCTTGAGGGCGACCCGCACACGGTACTTGAGGCTATGGCTATCGCGGGCTACACTATAGGCGCGAATAAGGGCTATATCTATGTCCGCGCAGAATACCCTGTCGCTGTTCACCGTCTTGATGTGGCGATTGAGCAGGCGAGGGAATACGGACTTTTAGGCGAGGGAATTTTCGGAACGGACTTCTCCTTTGATATTGAGCTGCGATTGGGAGCTGGAGCGTTTGTCTGCGGTGAGGAAACGGCGCTTATGACCTCAATTGAGGGACACAGAGGCGAGCCGAGACCGCGTCCGCCGTTCCCGGCTGTAAAAGGTCTTTTCGGAAAGCCGACTATTTTAAATAACGTTGAGACCTATGCGAATGTAT